>JASLGB010000457.1 GCA_030150315.1 Dokdonella sp.
CGACACGCTGCGACTGTAAGCCGGCATGAATCTCTATGGCCAGGACATGGACGAGGCGATCACGCCGTGGGAAGCCAGCCTCGGCTGGACGGTCTCGCTGGACGAGGGGCGCGACTTCATCGGTCGCGGCGCGCTGGAGCAGCAGAAGGCTGATGCAAACCACCGCGTCATGATCGGTCTGGTCATGGACGAAAAGGGCGTGCTGCGCCATGGTCAGCGCGTCGTCACGTCGAATGGCGACGGCGAGATCCTGTCCGGCAGTTTCGCGCCGACGCTGGGCAAGTCGATCGCGTTCGCGCGCGTGCCTGCCGGCAGTGACGGCGCCCTGCACGTGGACATCCGCGGCAAGCTGGTGCCGGTGCGCGCGGTGAAGTATCCCTTTGTCCGCAATGGCGCGGCCATCGAAGGCATCTGACGGATCGCGTCCCGTCGGGTGCGTTGCTAGAATCTGCGCCCTGAGCGCTTAAAAAACCAAGGACTTGAGCCATGCAAGAAATTCCCGGTGACCTGAAGTTCCTGAAGTCCCATGAGTGGGCGCGCGTCGAAGACGGCGGTACTGTCACTTGTGGCATCTCAGATCATGCCCAGGGCCTCTTGGGTGATCTGGTCTACGTCGAGCTGCCGAGCGTCGGCGACACGGTGAAGGCCGGTACGGCGGTTGCCGTGGTCGAATCGGTGAAGGCCGCTTCGGACGTGTACACGCCGATCTCCGGTGAAGTCGTTGCGGTCAACGAAGGGCTGCCCGACAAGCCGGAAACCATCAACGAAGATGCGTTCGGCGCCGGCTGGCTGTTCGTGATCAAACCGGACAACCTCGCCGAAGAGGTTGCAGAATTGCTCGACCCGGATGCCTACGCCGAGATGGTCGAGAACGACGACAACTGATCCGCGACACTCGTAGGGCGGATTGAAAAAGCGCACTTCGGTGCGCTTTTTCATTTTGTGCGTGCGCAGAACCTGCGTTCGCAAGCGAGGCGCGCGGACCTTCGCGACGTGCACTCCGCTGTCCGGCGGCTCAGGATCGGGTGTCGATTTTCGTGTCCGGAAGGTCGCCGATCGTGCCGCCTGTTCAACTGGCGTTGCTCTTGCCAAGGGCGCTCGTGCGACGGCGCGCAACGCGTTGTCATGCGCGTTCGCCGCGAACGGTCTTCAATCCGTCATTGGCGCGTCATGAAGCAAAGATCCGCGTTTTCCCGGGCTTTCCGCGCGGATGTCGAAATCATCGGATTTTCATATGGACGTATAGATGTCCATTTTAGAAAAGCGGATTGCGGCAGTGGGGTTGCGCGGGAGTGTGCAGTACGGGCTTGTTTGCGCACTTTTCGCGGTGTCGGGAACTATTTGTTTCGACTGCGATATTTGTTGACACGTGCAAGTGACAGTAATAGCTTCGGCGCCGGCGTGACGAACGAATTAAAGAAACATGACTGCACCCCGCTTCATTGATCCATACATCGAGCACGGCACCAAAGCCGGAGCGGTGAAGAAGATCACGGTATCGGTTCCCTTCCACATCTTGAAACTTCTGTCCGACGAGCGGACGCGGCGACAGGTGGCGAACCTGCGCCATGCAACCAACAGCGACTTGCTGTGCGAAGCGTTTCTGCACGCCTTTACTGGGCAACCCCTGCCAACCGACGAGGAGCTAAGACGCGATATGGCCACGAAGAATGCTGCTGCGAAAAAGAAGCCCGCCGCCAAGAAAGCCGTAGCCAAGAAGGCTGCGGTGAGGAAGGCGACGGTCAAGAAGGCTGCCGTGAAGAAGACGGCGAAGGCCAAGACCGCGACTGTCCGCAAGACGGCAGTAGCGAAGAAGCCGGCCGTAAAGAAGGTAGCCGCAAAGAAGGCTGCCGTGAAAAAGGTCGCCGTGAAGAAGGCGGCCGTGAAGAAGACCGCGAAGGCGAAGACCGCAACTGTCCGGAAGACGGCCGTGGCGAAGAAGCCTGCCGTGAAGAAGGTTGCGAAGAAAGCCGCTGTCAAGAAAGTCGCGGTGAAGAAGGCTGCTGCAAAGAAGAAGGCCTGATCACGGCCTTTGTCTTTCCCGGTGCTGGCATTCCGGGATCCGGTCCAGACCCGCGTGGCCGGCCGGCATCGGCAGGTCGACGTACTGCCATGACAATTGCGTGATCCAGAACTCCTCTCCCTGCGGTTGCCCAGCGCAGGGAGAGTATTTGGACGCCTGGCATCTTTCTCCGGCCCTTGTTCCGTTCGCCGTCAATCGGCGCGGGATCCTTGTGTTTGCGTGGTTTCCGCGGATGGCCGGTCAGGCTGTCCCGTCCTCCGCATCAGGTTGAGTCGAATCGACTCGAGCAGGGCGATCCCAGTTGAGGATTGCAACAGAAAGCTGGACGCGCTGATTGCCAGTCGTGCCAGCACGGCCCCGGTTCGCCATGGCAGCAGGCCCGCCAGAAAACCGGATGCCGCGCCACCCCCGACCAGCCAAGCCGGGTGTTGCGGCTGCAGGCGTTGCCGCAGTTCCGCGGTGCGCAGCTTCCAGAGCAGGCGCTCGGTATCACATACCTGTTCCGCGAGCGCGACTGCTTGCCGCCGTGTGCGCAATGTCATGTCGGACTTCTCATTTCGCCGATCAGCTTCCGAGTCCGCGGCAGCATCAGGTCGTTCCAGCAACGGCGCATGCCAAGCAGGACGACGGCGATGCCGATCAGGTTTGCCAAAGCCACCGAGGCGATTCCGTAGAAGACATTTCCGGTCAGCTCATAGATGGCTGCCGCGATGGCCGCACTGGTTGCAAGCCAGGCGCCGACGCCGAGCAGGATCAGGAGGAAGGCAAGCCACACCAGGGATAGCGCGCTGCTTCGCGCCAGCCGCAACTCCGCCCGGAGCAGGGCCAGCGCGGCTTCGGCGACCCGAATCGCTTGTTCCAGCGCGGCACCCGCCTCGGCTACCAGACTTTCGTGTGGTGGGTCCGAGGCGGGTCGCGCGGGTTCGTCGGATGCCTGCATTACAGTCGACGGAGCAGGCGCGACAGCACGAAGCCGGCCGCGAATGCGACGCCGAACGCGGCGATGGGGTGTTCGCGAATCTGCCCCGCGGCCGTGGAGCCGAGTTTCTGGGCGCCGTTAAAGAAGCGGTCGCCGGCGTCATGCAGCTCTTCTTCCAGGCGCGAGCCGTTGGCACGCAGCTTCTCTTTCAGGCGGTGCAGTTCACCACGCAGATCCTCGATGCTTTCTCTCGCCGCATGTGCCGTTTCCGAGCCGGCTTCGTCCAGTTTCTGCTTCACTTCGCGCACGTTGACCATGTCGAAACTCCTGCTTGGTGGAGACGAAAGGCCTGCGGCATCTGCCTCAGGTGACCGAAAGCTTATT
>JASLGB010000216.1 GCA_030150315.1 Dokdonella sp.
GACGAGGAGGCGCGCTTCCTTGCCGCTGCGTCGTCGTCGGAGCTGGCGCAAGCCCTGCGCGAGCTTGGCAAGGCCACCGGCGACCTGCTCGATCCGCTGCGGCTGCCCGACTCGGCCGACCGCGAGCGCGTGGCCGGCTGCGTGAAGGCGCTTGAGCGGTTCGTGCCGGCACAGGCGGCCGCTGTCGCCGGAAAGCCCGGAGCCAAGGCGAGCGAAACCTCGATCGCCGACGTGGACCTGCCGATGTCGCCGGAGCAGTGGCGCGAGTTCGTCTACGGCCCGAGCCGAGCGCGCGAAGCCGCTGCGACCGCACAAGCCGCCAGCGCCACGTCGGCCGTCGCGACCGCTCCCGTCGAAGCGAAGCGCGCGGAGCCTGCCGTCGTGGCGTCCGCCCCTGCCGCAGCGGCACCGTCGCTGGTGGCGGCGACCCCGTCTGCGCCGCGGCCAGCGGCAGCGCCTCCATCCACACCGGCACCATCCGCACCGATGCCACCCGTGTCGGACAGCACGTCCGACTATCTGGCGCGGCAGCTGCGTGTCGCGCTGGATCGCGGAACGCTGTCGATGGGCTTCCAGCCGATCATGACGATGCGCGGCGAGTCGACGGCACAGTTCCAGGCGCTGCTGCGCCTGCGCGACGAACTGGGCGATCTGCACACCGCGGCCGAGCTGCTGCCGGCGGCCGAGCAAGCCGGACTGCTGGGCTCGGTCGACCGCTGGATGCTGGAACACTGCATCGGCCTGATCGCGCAGCGCGCACGCGACGGGCAGGCCATCCGCCTGTACGTGCCGCAATCGCTCAGCAGCGCGCGCAACGGCTGGGCTGCGACGCGCGTCGCACGCGTGCTGGCCCAGCATCAGGTGGTCGCGCATGCGGTGTCGCTGGAGCTGCATGTGGCCGATGTCGCCGCCGCGGTCGACGATGTCGCGCGCTACGTCTCGTCGATGCGGGCGCTCGGCTGCGGCTTCGTCCTTTCCGATTTCGAAACCGGCGTCGAATCCGTGCTGGACGGCATGACGGTGGATGCGGTGCGCCTGTCATCGCGCCACCTGCAGCTGGGCGATGCGCAGGCGCGTGCCGAGTTGAAGGCGCTGGTCGATCTGGTGCATGAACGCGGAGTGCGCGTGATCGCGCCGCGCGTGGATGGCGCCGGCATGGCCGCCGCGCTGTTTGCCGCGGGCGTGGACTACATTCAGGGGAATTTCGTGCAGCCGGTCAACGGCGGCTTCGATTTCGAGTTCCGCGAAGCATCGACCTGAGCATCGCGGGCGGCAATGCCGCCCGCGGTCATCGGCGCCGGATTCAGCTGCCGATCTTGGTCTGCAGATACGCCACTTCGCCGAGGCGCTCGATCAGGCCGAGCTGCGTCTCGAGCCAGTCGATGTGCTCTTCCTCGGATGCGAGAATGCTTTCGAACAGCTCGCGACTGACGTAGTCACCCACCGCTTCGCAGTCGGCGATCGCCGCGCGCAGGTCCGGCACGGCCGCCTGCTCCAGCTGGAGGTCGCAGGCCATCACTTCCTTCGGCGTCTCACCGATCAGCAATTTGCCCAGCGCCTGAAGGTTCGGCAGGCCATCGAGGAACAGGATGCGCTCGATCAGCTGATCGGCGTGCTTCATCTCGTCGATCGATTCCTCGTACTCGTGCTCGGCCAGTTCCTTGTAGCCCCAGTTCCTGTATATGCGCGAATGCAGGAAATACTGGTTGATCGCGGTCAGTTCGTTGAACAGCACCTTGTTCAGGTGCTGGATGATTTTCGGGTCACCCTTCATGTCAGCTCCGTGTTCTCGGGAATGGCCCGCTTCGCGGCGCGGCCGCAGGCAGGCGGAACACTTCGACTATAGCCGGTGTTTCGAAAACACGAGGGAACGAAAATCGCACGCATTCGCGCGTGCGGAAAGCTCAGGCGGCGGCTGCGATCAGCGGCAGGCCGAACGAACGATGGGCGCTGACGGCCTCTTCGAAGATTCCACGCGCCAGATCTTCGCAGCTGCCACAGCAATCGCTGCAACCGGTGCGGCGCTGCAGTTCGGCGAACGTGCTGGCGCCTTCGCGCGCGGCTTCGCGGATGGAACGGTCGGTGATGGCGTTGCAGATGCAGACGTACATGCCGGACATCCTGTTGGGATGTCGCGCATTCAAATGCAAATGCGAATGATTGTCAACAACTATCCGCAAACCCCTGCCCGGCTGTCCGCTTCCGTTCAGCCGCCGACAACGGCGATCCGCCGTTCCCAGACCTGCTCGCGCAGGGACACGCTGCAATGGTCTTCGGCCAGCGGCACCAGGTGGCGCAGGGCCTGCTCGTAGACACGGCGCTTGAAATTCACGACGTGGGCGGCTGGATACCAGAAATCGACCCAGCGCCAGAGATCGAACTCGGGCCGCTCGTTCGCGTCGAGCCGGAACGCGGACTCTTCGCCAACCAGGCGCAGCAGGAACCACACTTGTTTCTGGCCGATGCAGACCGGCCGCTGATGACGGCGCACGAGGCGCGGCGGCAGGCGATAGCGCAACCAGCCCGGGGTGGCGCCAAGCAATTGCACATGCTGCGGCAGCAGGCCGGTTTCCTCTTCCAGCTCGCGATACATCGCTTCGACTGGCGTTTCGTCGCTGCGCATGCCGCCCTGAGGGAACTGCCAGCCGTCGCGGCCCACGCGACGCGCCCAGAACACGTTCCCTTGTCCGTTGATCAGGATGATGCCCACATTCGGGCGATAGCCATCGGGATCGATCACGGCGAAATTCCTCCGTATTGGCTCGATTCTTCCATAGCGTTCGCGGCAGGAGCAAGGCAAGACGAGAGCGCGCCACGCCTGTCATCGACACGAAATGTCATATTCGGGCATTCCCCGCAGCTCCCGGCATTGCGCCAGCGCCTTCGAGGCCGAAAGCATGGTGGCACGCGGCTTGCTAGATCCGGGCGTCCCTTCTCCCATGTGTTCCGTGCCATGGCCGACGGCTTCCAAGCTGAACCCCACACGCCCGCTGCGAACAGCGGCAAGCTGCGCTGGCAATCGCGCTACAACGGACTGTCATTCATCGCCCTGCTCGACGGCAAAGCGGTCGCCGGCGTCTCGGGGCCGTGGTCGGGAAAATTCGCGCTGACCTGGTGGGACCGCCCGCAGGCGCAGCGCCAGCTGGAGCTGTTCGACTCGATGCAGGAAGCCCAGCACGCCGTGGAAGCGTGGGCACGCCGACTGGGCGCTGGCTGCCCGCCCATGTTCAAGCCGCGCGCCAGCGCCGCACAGGCAGGCAGCGCCGGCCAACCGCGCAGGCCCGGCCTGCTGGAGCACCTGCGCCGCCTGCTGACGCCTCCACCCGCGCCGAAGGCCGCAGCGCCCGACACGGACATGCGTCGACGCCAGCGACAGGCGCACGCCGACCTCGATCTCGACGGACTGAGTTTCGTCGCCGAACGCTGAGCCTTTCCGCCCGCCCGCTTCGCGACGCGAGGCAGCCCGGATGCCCGATCACCGGCGCTTCGCCATAATCTCCCCGCAGGCCGGGAGACGATGATGCGACGAACCCCAATCGGACAGACGAGCGGAGTGATGATCGGATGGCTGTTCATGGCGGCGCTTTCCGCGCCGGTGAGCGGCGCCTCGTCGCTCGATGCCGTCATCGATGAAGCACACGCCGCCGACCATTTCGATGGTGTGGTGCTGGTCGGGCGCGACGATACCGTCATCTACCGCCGCGCCGTCGGGCTGGCCGACCGCATCGCACAGATCCCGCACCGCAGCGGCCAACCGTGGCGCTGGCTGGCGATCAGCGACCAGGTCGCGGCGGTACTGGTTCTGCAAGAGGCCGAACGCGGCACGCTGTCGCTGGATGCGCCGATCCGCGACTACCTGCCCGCCTTCGGAACCGACGCGGTCGGGCGCGTGACGCTGCGCCAACTGCTTCAGCACACCTCGGGCCTCGCCAATCCCGAGGACGGCGGCGTCGACGAACGCGGCGTGCCGCTGGCCTACCGCGCCAACGGCAGCGCAACAAGCGCCAAGGCGATGCTGGAGCCTTGCGCCGCCGCGCCAAAGACCGCACCCGACTTGCGCTACGAGGCCAACACCTGCGACACGCTGCTGCTGGCTGCCGTGCTGGAGCGCATCAACAAGGCGCGATACGCGCAGATCGTCGCCCAGCGCATCGCGCGGCCGCTCGGCCTGTCCTCGCTGACGCTGCTGCCGCCAAACGGCACGCCGACGCGCACCGGCGTGCTTGGCCACGACGCCGAAGGCCTGCGCGAGCCGCCCTACGACGCCGGCCGCTACGGCGCAGCCGGCGCCCTCTACGGTACGCTCGACGACCTCTGGCGGTTCGACCGCGCGCTGATGTCGTACCTGTCGGTCTCCAGGAATGCGGCCGCGACGATGTGGACCGGCAACGAACGGCTCGGCAACGCTGCGCTCGGCGGATGGTCGTACCTGGCCCGACCGAAACACTGCACGGAACCTCTGGACGTGTTCGAGCGGCGCAGCGAAGTCGGCGGATTGCGCGCCGTCAACCTGATGGTCCCTTCGCGCCGCTTGGCGCTGATCGCGTTTTCCAACACGGCCAATACCGAGTGGGGCCAGATCTCCGCCGGCAGCGGTCTGCTGCATGATCTGCTCGACGCCTCGCTGTGTGTCGCGGACGCACCGAACACCAAGGCCGACAAGCCGCGCACGCGCTGAATCGGCGCGTCCGGTTCATGCGACGCCGCGTACCATCGCGGCCCATTTCCTGAAGGACGAGGAACGATCGATGAAACCGATCCTGCTGCTGCTGCCACTGCTCGCCGCCTGCGCATCCGCCACGCCACCTGCCAAGAGCCAGC
>JASLGB010000235.1 GCA_030150315.1 Dokdonella sp.
GCGTAGACGGCGGCGAGCGCGTGTGCATTCTCGGCGCGCGCGACGGTCAGCACTTGGCTCACGCCGTCGATCTTTGCCGCTTCCGCGGCCACGCCGGCAGGATCGGCCGCCAGCACGAGCACGTCGATGGCGTCGGCGCCGATCTGCCTGGCGCAGGTCACGCAACGCGCGGTGCTGGAATTGAGTGCGCCGTCGAGATGCTCGGCGATGATGAGGACTTTGCTCATGGTGTCATGTTCCCTTTTTCGTCGCCGTCATCCCGCCGCCGGAGAGGAAATCCGCTGCGGCCTTCGAGCCAAAGAACCGCGGATTCCGCTGCCTGGCGGGATGACGAAATGGCGGTTTACACGAGGCCCTTGGCCTTGAGCGCCGATACCAGTTCCGCCACGTCCTTCACCATCACGCCCTTGCTGCGCTTGGCCGGCGGTGCGTAGTACGTGGTCTTGAGGTGGTCGCCGGAGTCGACGCCGAGGCTGGCCAGCTCGATCGTCTCGATCGGCTTGGACTTCGCCTTCATGATGTCCGGCAGCTTGATGAAGCGCGGCTCGTTGAGGCGCAGGTCGGTGGTGATCACCGCCGGCAGGTCGACCTCGATGGTTTCGAGGCCGGCGTCGACCTCGCGCGTGACCTTGGCCGCGTTGCCGTCGACCTCGACCTTCGACGCGAACGTCGCCTGCGGGCGATCCCACAGCGCCGCCAGCATCTGGCCGGTCTGGTTGCAGTCGTCATCGATGGCCTGCTTGCCGAGCAGCACCATGCCGGGCTGTTCCTTCTCGACCAGCTTCAGCAGCGCGCGCGCCGCGGTCAGCGGCTGGATCGCCTCGGTGGTGACGACGTGGATCGCGCGGTTCGCGCCCATGGCGAGGCCGTTGCGGATGTGTGCCTGCGCATCGGCCGGGCCCATCGTGACGACGACGACTTCGCTGGCGATGCCTTTCTCGCGCAGCCGCAGCGCTTCCTCGAGCGCGATGTCGTCGAACGGATTGGCCGACAGCTTGACGCCATCGGTGACCACGCCGGAGCCGTCCGGCTTGACCTGGATGCGCACGTTGAAATCGACGACGCGCTTGTAGCCGACCAGGATCTTCATCGGGTGTAGAACCTCGCTTGCGGATCGCGCGGCCGGATGGCCGGCGCAAAGAACCCGGATTTTAGCGGAAACCGTGCGTGGCCGGCGATGCGGCGGTTTTCCACAATCCCCGTGGACGGACCTGTGGACAAGCTCGGGAAGATGGCCGGAGACGCCCGCGGGGCGCGGCTGTCAAGCGGATTGGTCAAGAATTGACCAGCGTTCGTTGTGTGCCGCAGGCCAGAATTGGCGCGTTGGCGGGCAATTGTCCACAACGCCCGTGGACAGGCCTGTGGACAAGGTCTGGATCGAGGCCCGCAAACGCTTGCGGGGTGCGGCTGTCAATACTGGTTGGTCATTTCTTGACCAATCGCGTCTGCGGGCCGTGCAGGGCGTTATTGCCGGGCAGCGTGTCGCCGGACGCGGTTTCGGCTGTCCGCTGCGGCGATCCGCTCGTGCGCCCGGACTGCGAAGGCGCGGATCGGACAGCGCCATTGCGACGCGATCGACCGGCTTTCTGCCTTGCCGCGTCGTCGGTCACCCGACGCGGCCGCGCCTGCGTCCGGCGCTTGTCCACAAAGCGCGTGGACAGGCCTGTGGACAAGTCGTGGGCAATGGCCTGAGCGCGTTGTGCCACGCGCGTGTCAAGCGGATTGGTCATGAAGTGACCAATGATTTTTTGCTTGACGCGGTGATCCGGATGCGGCCGGCTTTCCGGCACCGACGGACCGCGCGCGATCACGCCACGCGCGTGTGCGAATCCCGGCTTTCCGCGCCGATGCGCGCGAGCAGCACGTCCGCGTAGCGGCGCGCGCTGCCTTCGTCGTGGGCGAAGAACAGCGAAGGCTCGGCCAGTTCCAGTTCGAGCAGGCAGGGCGCGCCGGCGGCGTCGCGAATCAGGTCGACGCGTGCGTAGGCCAGCGGTCCGTCGAACGGAATAGCCGCCAGTGCGCGCGCCGCGAGTGCGCGTTCGTCTTCGCCGGCGGTGCGCGGCGATATCTGCTCCGGCGCGAACAGGGCGTCGGTCGGGCCTTCGCCGCGCAGCAGCAGCGCTCCTTTGCGGATCGCATGACTGAACACGCCGTCGAAATGCATCAGCGCGGTTTCGCCGTGCTCGTCGACGCGGTCGAGATATGGTTGCAGCAGCACGCTGCGTCCGGCGGCGAGCAGGCGGCCGACGTGGGCGACCGCGCGCGCGACATCGCCGCGGCCATGGCGCTGCGCATCGCGCGAGCCGGCGCCGACCGCCGGCTTGACGACGAACTCGGAAGCCTGCCCGTGCGCGGCGAGAAACGCTTCGAGCGCCTGCGCCGGATCCTCGCCCGGTTCGACGAACCGGCTCGGCACGATCGCGACGCCGGCGCGCTCGAGGTCGGTGAGGTAGTGCTTGTCGGTATTCCAGCGCAGCACCTCCGGCGGGTTGACCAGTCGCGTGCACGCAGCCGTGCGTTCGCACCAGGCCAGGAATTCCGGCAGGCGATCGGCGTAGTCCCAGGTCGAGCGCAGCACGACCAGATCGAAGCTGGCCCAGTCCACCGTGGCGTCGTCCCAGTCGGCGACGTGCGCGTGCGCGCCGGCTTCGTGCAGGGCGGCCAGCAGAGGGGCGAGATCGTCGTCGAGCGCATGGGCGGCGGCGACACTGGCGAGGGCGATGCGAGGCGGGTTCATCGTGGTTCCGGTGGGGAAAGGGCGCGGCATGTTACGCGACCTCGGCCGTCCACTTCGCATTGGCAAACTTGCTTGTCGCCAGTGCCGTTGCGCGCGCCAGTTCGTCCTCGCTCAGCTGCCCCGGACTCAGGCCGTGCAGGCGGCGGAAGGTGTCGATCATGTGGCCGATCACGTTCGCGCGCGGCAGGCCGGTCTGGCTGCGCAGCGGATCGACGCGCTTTGCCGCGCTCTGCGTGCCCTTGTCCGACAGTTTTTCGCGGCCGATGCGCAGCACATCCAGCATCTTGGCCGCATCGATGTCGTAGGCCATCGTGACATGGTGCAGGACGGCCTTTCCGCGCCGCGCCTGCGCCGCGCCGGCGATCTTGCCGCTGGCCGAGACGATGTCGTTGAGCGGCTGGTACCAGGCGTCGATGCCCAGTTCGCGCAGCGCGTCGATGATCCAGGCGTCCATCGCCGCGTAGGATTCCTGGAACGACAGCCCTTCCACCAGCGACAGCGGCGCGCAGATCGAATAGGTGATCGTGTTGCCCGGCTCGATGAACATCGCGCCGCCGCCGCTGATGCGGCGCACCACCTCGATGCCGTGCGCGGCCGCGCGCTCGCTGTCGACTTCGTTGCGCAGCGACTGGAAGCGGCCGATCACGACGGCCGACGAGGCCCATTCCCAGAAACGCAGCGTCGGCGGACGCCGCCCTGCCGAAACTTCATCCACCAGCACCTCGTCCAGCGCCATGTGCAGCGCCGGAGCCTGCGGCTCGACGTGGATCAGCTGCCAGTCGTGGTTGTTCCAGTGACTGCGGCTCATGCCGAATCTCCCGCATCCAGTGCGCGGCGCAGCGCGACCGCGATGGCTTCCGGCGATACGCCGTACATCGACACATCCTCTGTGAGGGCCGCCTGGATGCGCTCGGCGAACGCGTGCTGGTCGAGTGTGGCCGGGGCGCCGCACAGCGCGGCATCGATCCGCGCCAGTGCCGAGTCAGGCTCGAGGAAGAAGTCGCCGCTGACCTGCACGCGGGCGAGCCGCCCCTGCTCGACCGCCAGATCGACCACGACGAGCTTGCCGCCGGGCATCTTGTATTCACCGTGTCGCATTGCATCCTCCGATCCGTTGCCGCGAAGGCTGCTGCGCCGGCGGCGTTGCGCCTTGATCAAGGTCAAGACCAGTCGCATGTTGCCGGCACACCATCACCGCTTGCCAGCCCAGAGGGCGCCATGTCCACCCACACACTCGACGAGGCCGGCATCAGCGCGCTGGTCGACCGCTTCTACGACAAGGTGCAGGCCGATGCGATGCTCGGTGCCGTGTTCAATCCGGTGGTCGAGGACTGGCCGGAACACAAGCGCCTGCTGGTTTCGTTCTGGTGTTCGGCAGTCCTGCGCGCCGGCACCTACCGCGGCAATCCGATGGCCAAACATTTGCCGCACGCGATTGGCGCGACGCATTTCGACCACTGGCTGGCGCTGTGGGGCGAGACGGCGCGCGAGACGCTCGACGCGGAAGCGGCCACGGTCATGCTCGA
>JASLGB010000451.1 GCA_030150315.1 Dokdonella sp.
GCGCCGCGTCGATGCCGCGGCTGCGGAAACCGCCCTGCGTCGCGCCTTCGAGGCCGAGATCGGACGCCGCGAAATCCAGCGCATCCGCAGCGCCGCCGACATCAGCGTGCTGGCCATCGTGGGCGATGCCATGGTCGGACAACCCGGTGTCGCCGCGCGCACGTTTGGTGCCCTCGCCCGCACCGGCATCAATATCCGCGCCATCGCGCAAGGCGCGTCCGAGCGCAACATCTCCGTCGCCCTCGCCAGCCACGACATCGCCCGCGCCCTGCGCGCGGTGCATGCGGCGTTCTGGCTTTCGCCGCAAACGCTGTCGATCGGATTGATTGGCCCGGGCAAGGTCGGCGCCGCCCTCCTGGCGCAGATCGAAGCCGCGCGGGAGCGGCTGTTGCGCGAACATCGACTGGACCTACGCGTGCGCGCCATCGCCACGCGCCGCAGGCAATGGCTTGGCGAGGCGCATGAAGTGCGGGAATGGCAGCAGCACCTTGCCGAGCACGATCTGGCGGCCTTTACCCGCCACGTGCGTGCCGAGCACCTGCCGCACGCCGTTATCATCGACTGCAGCGCCAACAGCGCGATCGCCGACGAATACCCGGCCTGGCTGGCTGCGGGCATCCACGTCATCACACCCAACAAGCACGCCGGAGCCGGTCCCACGACGCGCTGGCAGGCGATCCGCGACGCAACCGCCAGCGGTGCGCGCTTTCGCTACGAAGCCACCGTCGGCGCGGGCCTGCCGGTCATTTCCACCTTGCGTGACCTGCTCGACAGCGGCGACCAGCTGATCGCGGTCGAAGGCATCTTTTCCGGCACTCTCGCCTGGCTCTTCAACCGCTACGACGGATCGCAGCCATTTTCCGCGCTGGTGCGCGAGGCGCATGCGCTGGGCTATACCGAGCCAGATCCGCGCGACGATCTTTCCGGTGTGGACGTGGCAAGAAAGCTGGTCATCCTCGCGCGCGAAGCCGGTCGGCGGATCGAGCTTGGCGATATCGCGATCGAAAGCCTGGTGCCCGCATCCCTGCAGGATGTGGATGCGGATACTTTCCTGCGACGACTGCAGGAACTCGACGCAGCGATGGCCGAACGCTTCGCGCAGGCACGCGGCAGGAGGCACGTCCTGCGCCATGTCGCGCGGCTGGACAATTCCGGCCGCGCCAGCGTGGGGCTGGTCGCGCTGCCCGACGACCATGCCTTCGCGCATCTGCGCCTGACCGACAACATCGTCCAGTTCTCCACGCGCCGCTATCGCGACAATCCGCTTGTCGTCCAGGGGCCGGGCGCCGGGCCGGAAGTGACCGCAGCCGGCGTGTTCGGCGACTTGCTGCGCGTCGCGGCAACGCTAGGAGCACGGCTGTGAGGCGTTTCCGCTGCGCAGACGATGCGGCGCGCATCCCGCAAGCTGCCTCGCCGCGCCTGAAGCACCCGTCGCCGCCAATGCGCGGAACGGCGCGAGCAGCGCCGCGGCATCGATCCCGAGCGACGCCTCCGGCGCGCATCGGACAGCCACGTCCCGTGCATGGCGCGGCTGCGCCTGCCGCCCATCGAGAACCGAGGGAGCACTCATCGTGAACCGCCAAGCCACTGCATTTGCGCCCGCCAGCGTCGCCAACGTCGCGGTCGGCTTCGACATTCTCGGGCATACCCTTGCCGGCCCGGGCGATCGCGTCACCGTGCGCCGCGTTGTCGAGCGCGGGGTACGCATCATCGCGATACGCGGCAACGCGCAGCCGCTGCCGTTCGATCCACGGCAGAACACGGCCGGAACCGCGCTGCTGGCGATGAGCGACGCCCTCGCCCTGCCGTTCGGCTTCGACATCGAGATCGACAAGGGCATTCCGTTCGGTTCCGGCATGGGCGGCTCAGCGGCTTGCGCCGCCGCGGCGCTGGTCGCGGCCAATGCCACGCTCGACCAGCCGCTGCCGCGCGAGCGGCTCTACCCGTTCGCGCTCGAAAGCGAGTACGCCGCCAGCGGCAGTCGTCACGGCGACAATGTCGGCCCGCTTCTGCTCGGCGGGCTGGTGCTCGCGACGCACGACCGGCTGGTGAGTATTCCGACTCCGGAATCGCTGCATTGCCTGCTGGTGCATCCGCACGCCGTGCTCGAAACGCGCACGGCCCGCACCGTATTGGAAGGGACCTTTCGGTTGCCGGAGTTCGTGGCGCAGAGCACGAATCTTGCGCTCCTGTTGAGCGGCTGCCATGCCGGAGACTTCGACCTGATCCGCGCCGGACTCGACGATGTGCTGATCGAACCGCGCCGCGCGATCCTGATCGACGGGTTCGCCGCCGTGAAACGAGCCGCGCTGGATGCCGGTGCGCTCGGCGCCGGGATTTCCGGCGCGGGCCCGAGCGTGTTTGCCTGGTTTCGCGGCGAAGACTCCGCGTGCGCGGCCATCCAGCCCATGCGCGCCGCGTTTGCCGGCGCCGGATTGGCCAGCGAAGCCTGGATTTCAGCTGTCGATTCCCCTGCCACGGAGGTGGTCGCATGAAATACATCAGCACGCGCGGAAAATCGCCCGAGCTCGGCCTTGGCGCCGCGCTCGCCGCCGGGCTTGCGCCCGACGGCGGACTCTATGTGCCCGATATGCTGCCGCGCCTGGAGGCGCCGGACTTCGCCGGCTGCAATACGCTGGCCAGCGTCGCCGGCCCCCTGCTGCGCCCGTTCTTCGCAGGCGACGCACTGGCGGCCGTGCTCGACGACCTCTGCGCCGAAGCTCTGGACTTCGATGCGCCGCTGCGCGCCATCGACGCACGGACATGGCTGCTGGAGCTGTTCCACGGGCCGACCGCGGCATTCAAGGACTTCGGCGCGCGCTTTCTTGCTGCCTGCCTCGCGCGCCAGCATCGGCCTGGCGATGCACCGGTCACGATTCTCGTCGCAACGTCGGGCGATACCGGCGCGGCCGTCGCGGCCGCATTCCACCAACGCGCGGGATTCCAGGTACGGATCCTCTACCCGGATGGCCGCGTGTCGCCGCGGCAAGCCCACCAGCTCGGCTGCTTCGGCGACAACGTCATCGCGTTCCGGGTTGCCGGCTCGTTCGACGACTGCCAGGCCTTGTGCAAACAGGCGCTCGGCGATGCGCACCTCAAAGCGTCGCTGCCATTGACCTCCGCCAACAGTATCAGCCTCGGCCGCCTGCTGCCCCAGATGTCCTACCACGCGCTGGCCGCGTTACGTCACTGGCGTGAGCACGGCGAAGCGCTGAATCTGATCGTGCCCACCGGCAACCTCGGCAACGCTTTTGCCGCGATCCTCACCCGCCGGATCGGCCTGCCCATCGGCGAGATCCGTCTTGCCACCAACGCGAACCGGACTCTTCCCGAATTCTTCGCCGGATCGGATTACCTGCCGCGCGGCAGTGTGGCGACGCTGGCGAATGCGATGGATGTCGGCGCGCCGAGCAATTTCGAGCGACTGCGCTGGCTATATCCGGAGCCGCTCGCACTGCGCTCGTCATTTGCCGCGGTGGCGGTGGACGATGACGGAATCCGAATGAGCCTGCGCGCCGCCCACGAGCGCCATGGCGTGATCATCTGCCCGCATACCGCGACCGCACTTCACCTGCTCGACGATCTGAGGGC
>JASLGB010000074.1 GCA_030150315.1 Dokdonella sp.
ATTCCAGTCGCGCCTGATCGAGGCGCCGACCTGCGCGCCGACCTGCGCGACGATCGCCAAGGCGGAGGTTTCCGCGCGTGGCGATACGGTGGATGTCGCGCTCGAAGCGCATGCCGCCGAGCGCATTGCCTTGCCGATTCCGTTCGACGGGAAGACGCTGGCGCTGCGCAGCCTGCGTGTCGACGGTGTCGCCCAGGACGCCATCGCGGGCCGCGGCAGCGCGTTGTGGATCGCGCTGCCACGCGGCGTGCATCGGGTGGAGCTGTCGTTCGCGGCTGGCGCGGACAAGGTCGCGCTGGCGTTTCCGTTGAAGCCGATGCGCGCGCAGTTCTCCGGTGAAGGATGGGACGCGAGCGGACTGGCCGACGATCGCCTGCAGACCGAGACCTTGACCCTGGCGCGCGCACGCGCGGGCGGCGAGACAGCGGTGACGGTTGGCGCCCAGCAGTTCGCGCCGTTCGTGCGGGTCGAGCGCAAGATCACGCTCGACCTGGATTGGTCGGTCCAGACCATGGTCTGGCGCCTGTCGCCGCGCGAGGGCGGCTTCACCACCGAGATTCCGCTTCTGCCTAGCGAGCATGCGGTCACGGCCGGCGTGAAGGTGGTGAATGGCCGCGTCGCGGCGGCCATCGAGAACGGCAGCGACATAACGTCTTGGGTGTCCAACCTGGACAAGGGCGACACGCTCACGCTGGTCGCGCCGCCGCTCGGCGAGCGCGCCGAGATCTGGCGCGTGGCGGTCAATCCGAGCTGGCATGCGACGTTCTCCGGCGTGCCCGACGTTGGCGCCGGTGATCGTCAGGACGAGCGCGATTACCACTTGCACGAGTTCCACCCGCTGCCCGGCGAAACCCTCCAGATCCGCGTCACGCGCCCGCAAGCCGCGCAGGGCGCGACGCGCGCGGTCGATTCGGTCGGCATCGTGCATGGGGTCGGCCAGCGCGCCGCGACCACGGTGCTGTCGCTGGCGATGCGCGCGAGTCAGGGCGGCGAACATTCGATCACGCTGCCGGCCGGTGCCGAGGTGCTCGGCGTCAGCCGCGACGGCACCGTGCTGAACCTGCGGCCGCAGGAGGGCAAGTTGAGTCTGCCACTGATGCCGGGTGCGCAGAACTTCGAGATCCGTTTCCGCGAAAACGTGCCGATGGGATCGCGCACGCAGACTCCGGCGCTCGCGCTGGGCCTGCCAGCGGCGAACCTTTCCCTCGACCTGCAACTGCCGCAGGACCGCTGGCTGCTCGCGACGAGCGGCCCGGCGGTCGGGCCCGCCGTGCTGTACTGGGGCGAGCTGACGGTGCTGGTGCTGGTCGCATTCGCGCTGTCGCGCTTGCGCCAGTCGCCACTGAAATGGTGGCAATGGCTCCTGCTCGGCATCGGTTTCTCGACGTTCTCGTGGATCGCCTTGCTCGTCGTCGTGGCGTGGCTGTTCGCGCTCGACTGGCGTGCGCGGGCCGAGGTGGCTTCGCCGCTGCGCTTCAACCTCGTGCAGATCGGGCTGGCGCTGCTGACCCTGATCGCGCTGCTGGCGCTGTTCACATCGATCCAGCACGGCTTGCTCGGGTCGCCGGATATGCACATCGTCGGCAATGGCTCGAACGAGTACGTTCTGCGCTGGTTCGCCGACCGCAGTCACGACGCGCTGCCGGTCGCGCAGGCGTTCACCTTGCCGCTGTGGTCGTACCAATTGGCGATGCTGGCGTGGGCGTTGTGGCTGGCCGCTGCGTTGATCGGCTGGTTGCGGCGCGGTTTTGCGGCATGGACGCGCAATGGCATCTGGCGCCCGTTGCCGCGCCGGCCGAAGCCGGACCTCGCGGCCACTGCCAGCGATGCCGCCGCCGAGTCGGCGCCATGAGCGACGTGCGCGAGCTGCTGGCCAGTGCCACGGCCGTGCTGGCGGGCGACGAGGCGCGACAGGAGGCCGAGCTGCTGCTGGCGCACACGCTGGGCCGGTCGCGTGCTTGGTTGTTCGCGTGGCCGGAATTCGTGCCGGAAGCGGCGCAAGCATCCGCGTATGGACGGCTGGTCGCGGCGCGCCGCGACGGCATGCCGATCGCGTACCTGACCGGAACGCGCGGATTCCGCGCGCTGGAACTGACGGTGACGCCGGCCGTGCTGATCCCGCGGCCGGAAACCGAGTTGCTGGTGGAGTGGGCGCTGGCCTGCCTGCCGGCGGCCGGCGAGGTCGCGGTTGCCGACCTCGGCACCGGTTCCGGCGCGATCGCGCTGGCCATCGCGCAGGAGCGTCCCGCCACCCGCGTGGTGGCGACGGACACGAGTGCGGACGCGCTCGCCGTCGCGCGCGCGAATGCGCAGCGGCTCGGCTTGGCCAACGTCGAGTTCATGCAGGGCGACTGGTGCGCGGCGCTGGGCACGCAGGTGTTCGACCTGATCGTTTCCAACCCGCCCTATATCGAGGCGAACGATCCGCATCTGACACGCGGAGATCTGCGTTTCGAGCCTCCGTCGGCATTGGCTTCCGGTGCGGACGGACTGGATGCGATCCGCACGATCTCGGCGCAGGCGCCGGCGCATCTGCGCGAGGGCGGCTGGCTCTTGTTCGAGCATGGCTGGAATCAGGGCGCGGCCGTGCGCGGCGTGCTGGAGGAAGCGTTCGACAAGGTGGAAACCGTGCGCGACCTGGAAGGACGTGACCGCGTGACGGGAGGCCGGCTGCGGCGCTGACTGGCCTCGGTTGGCACGCCCTGCGGCGCCCGCCATAC
>JASLGB010000100.1 GCA_030150315.1 Dokdonella sp.
TCGAGCAGCAGCACGTCCTTGACCGTGCCGCCGAGCACGCCGCCCTGGATCGCGGCGCCGACCGCGACCGCTTCATCCGGGTTGACGTCCTTGCGCGGCTCCTTGCCGAAGAAGTCCTTCACTGCCTCCTGCACCTTCGGCATGCGCGTCTGGCCGCCGACGAGGATCACGTCGCTGATGTCCGACACCTTGAGTCCGGCATCGTTGAGCGCCGTGCGGCACGGAATCATGGTCTTCTCGACGAGGTCGCCGACCAGCGCTTCCAGCTTGGCACGCGTCAGCTTGATGTTCAGGTGCTTCGGCCCGGAAGCATCCGCCGTGATGTACGGCAGGTTCACTTCGGTCTGCTGCGCGGTGGACAGCTCGATCTTGGCGCGCTCGGCCGCGTCCTTCAGGCGCTGCAGCGCGAGCGGATCGTTCTTGAGGTCGACGCCCTGATCCTTCTTGAACTCGTCAACGAGGTAATCGATGACGCGCTTGTCGAAGTCCTCGCCACCGAGGAAGGTGTCGCCGTTGGTGGCCAGCACTTCGAACTGCTTCTCGCCGTCGACTTCCGCGATTTCGATGATGGAAACGTCGAAGGTGCCGCCGCCGAGATCGTAAACCGCGATCTTGCGGTCGCCCCCCTTCTTGTCCAGACCATAGGCCAGCGCCGCCGCGGTCGGCTCGTTGATGATGCGCTTGACCTCGAGGCCGGCGATGCGGCCGGCGTCCTTGGTCGCCTGGCGCTGGCTGTCGTTGAAGTAGGCCGGAACGGTGATGACCGCCTCGGTGACGGCTTCGCCGAGGAAGTCTTCGGCGGTCTTCTTCATCTTCATGAGGACCTTGGCCGAGATTTCCTGCGGCGGCATCTTCTTGCCTTCCGAGGTTTCGACCCAGGCATCGCCGTTGTCGTGCGCGATGATCTTGTACGGCACCATGCCGATGTCTTTCTGCACTTCGGCGTCGGTGAACTTGCGGCCGATCAGGCGCTTCACCGCGTAGAAGGTGTTCTTGGGATTGGTCACCGCCTGCCGCTTGGCAGTCGCGCCGACGATGACTTCGTTGTCCTTGAACGCAACGATCGACGGAGTGGTGCGATCACCCTCCGCATTCTCGATCACGCGCGTCGATGTTCCTTCCATGACCGCCACGCACGAGTTGGTGGTGCCAAGGTCGATACCGATGATCTTGCCCATATCTGCTCTCTCCCGCTCTGGATTCGATGCGGCCCCGCTGGCCGCGACTGGCGTGAAATCTGGGGCGGCTGCAGCGGCGTTTCAAGCGCCGAACCGATGCCGCCAGCCTCTTATCTTGAAACCGAGACCAGGGCCGGCCGCAGCAGGCGATCGTTCAACACGTAGCCTTTCTGCATGACCGACACGATACGCCCGGGCTTGTGGCTGGCGTCCTCGACCATCGCCATGGCCTCATGGTGCTCGGGGTTGAAAGCATCGCCAATCGCGCCGACCGCCTTCAGGCCGTTGGCATCCACGATGCGCGCCAGCTCGCGCTGGGTCAGCTCCACGCCGCCGCGCAACCCGTCGTAGTCGGCGCCTTCGACCGCCAGCCCGCGCTCGAGGTTGTCCAGCACCGGCAGCAGTTCGGCCAGCAGCTTTTCATTGGCGAACCGGCGTGCCTGATCCAGATCACGCTGCAGGCGCTTGCGCTGGTTTTCAAGTTCCGCGCGCTCGCGCAGGACGGTATCGCGCATTTCCACCAACTTGGCTTCGGCTTCGGCCAGCTGGCGAGAGAGCGTATCCAGCTCGTTGTCCATGTTGTCGTCAGGGATCGGGCCGGCCCCTTCCGCCTTCGCGTCGTTGCTTTCCATCATTCCTCCGCTGCGGCGCAGCGCGCAGATGCGCTCGCCGATTTCAGAAAACGCCCCCGCGATCGCGGTCGGCGACGATTCGAGGCCGCTCGGAAAAGCGGGACACCGGTCCCGCCCTCGCCAAGTGACGCCGTGGTTATGTGGTCGGCCCAGCGTGCTTCAAGGCACCGGAGATGATCCCGGCCGTCGCCTGCACCACGGGAATGATGCGTTCATAGGCCATACGCGTGGGGCCGATCACGCCAAGCACTCCGAGTACGCGGCCGCCGACCCCGTAGGGCGCTGTGACCAGACTCCAGGAATCGAGCGGTGCGAAGCCCGACTCCTCGCCGATGAACAGGCGCACGCCCTCGGCGTGGGCACAGCGCTCGAGCAGCTGCAAAAGGTCGCGCTTGCGCTGGAACGCCTCGAACAATTCGCGCAGACGATCGACGTCGGCGCCGTCCTGGCGTCCCATCAGATTGGTTTGCCCGGACACCAGCATGTCGCTGCCGTCGCCGAGCCGAAACGCCTGCTCGGCCACCTCGACCGCGGCGGACAGCAACGAATTGAGGCGCGCGCGCTCATCGCGCATCTCGCGCAGCAGCCGCGTGCGGATGTCGTCGAGGCGCTGCCCGGCGTAGTTCTGGTTGAAGTAGTTGGCCACCTGCTCCAGCTCGCTGGCGGCATACGCGCGCTGCGTGGCGATGACGCGGTTCTGCACCTGGCCATCGGTAAACACGAGGATGACCAGCACGCGCCCGGCATCGAGCGGAACGAAATCGATGTGGCGAAACGGAAATTCCTCGTGTCGCGGCACGCTGACCACGCCGACGAAGCGCGTCATTTCCGACAGCAGCGACGTGGCACTGCCGAGCAGATCCGGCGTCGCCACGTCCGTGGGCAGCTCGCGTCGCAGCTGATCCACTTCCTGCTCGGGCAGCGGCCGCAATTCGAGCAGGCTGTCGACGAACACGCGATACCCCTGCGCGGTGGGAACCCGACCGGCCGAGGTATGCGGTGCGGCGACCAGCCCGGC
>JASLGB010000125.1 GCA_030150315.1 Dokdonella sp.
GCCTGCCACCAGCTCGAGGCCGACCACTTCACACACACGCTGCATGCCCTCGGCCTGCACGCCGCCAACAAGGCCGATTCGTCGATCCCGGTCTGCGAGACCTGCCACGGCCCCGGTTCGCAGCACGCACAGGCACCGCTGACGAAAGGCTCGATCATCGCGTTCACGAAGAACGGCGGCACGCCGATCGAGGTGCAGACGAAAACCTGCCTGACCTGCCACGAGGGCGGCCCGCGCGATCACTGGCTCGGCTCGGTCCACCAGCGCAACGACCTGTCCTGCAGCGATTGCCACAACCCGATGGCGAAGTTCTCTGTGGAAGGCGCGCTCGCGCGCGACTCGATCAACGAAACCTGCGCGCAGTGCCACAAGGATGTGCGCATGCAATTCAATCGCCG
This sequence comes from Dokdonella sp., assembly GCA_030150315.1. Lineage (GTDB taxonomy): Bacteria > Pseudomonadota > Gammaproteobacteria > Xanthomonadales > Rhodanobacteraceae > Dokdonella_A. Next base: position 399 of record JASLGB010000125.1, read on the forward strand.
CTCGCACATGCCGCTGCCGGAAGGACAGATGAGCTGTGTCGACTGCCACAACCCACACGGCTCGCTGACCAGTCCGCTGCTCAAGACCAATACGGTCAACGAGACCTGCTACCAGTGCCACGCCGAGAAGCGCGGGCCGTTCCTGTTCGAGCACGCGCCGGTGCGCGAAAGCTGCCTCAATTGCCATACGCCGCACGGCTCCAACCAGCACGCCCTGCTGGTCGCGCCGGTGCCGTTCCTGTGCCAGCAGTGCCACGTCAACCAGCGGCATCCGAACGATCTGCAGACACCGCAGTCGCTGGCCACCGGCGCGCACCAGGACGAGCGCCTGATGGGACGCGCCTGCCTGACCTGCCACGCGAACATCCACGGCTCGAACGCGCCGTCGGGTCCGAAGTTCCACGAGTGAGGAGGAGGTCGATCATGGACATGCGCCGATTGCCCGCACCGCTCTGCACCGTCCCGCTGGCGCTCGCGATCGCCGCAACGCTGCCTGCCTTTGCCGACAGCGGCATCGGCGTGGACACCTGGCGCGCCAACAAGCTCGATCCGTCAGCCGGTGCCAAGGCCGAAGGCTGCGACGCGAACGGCATGACGTGGCTCGCGCCGGGCACGCAACGCACGCCGACCGGCAATCTCTACGCCTGCCCGCCGACACCGCCGCTGCTCGCCAAGGACGGCCAATGGCAGCACTACGGCGTCCTGCAGGTGGGCTGGCTGGGAATCGGCGGCGATGAATCCAGCGCGCTGTGGACCCGCTACGTCCACTGGGACAGCGCGCTCATCCTTGGCCTGCTGGATTTCAGCCTTGAGCGCCCCGACGACGGCAGCTACGTGAACGTGCGCGCCAGTCGCCTCAGCGACGATGACCAGTACTACCAGGCGGTGTTCGGTCGTGCCGGCAGCTACAAGGTGCAGGCCTTCCTGCGCGACATGCCGAACGTGCTCAGCTCGGACGCGAAATCCATCTGGAACGGCGTCGGCAGCAATACGCTGACGCTTGCCGGGGGGCTGGTTCCCGGCGGCAGCACGCCCGAGCAGGTCGCCGCCGTATCCAGTGCCGCGCCCGAGCGCATGCTGTCGGTCAAGCGTTCCAAGCAAGGCCTCGGCTTCAACATGTACCTGACGCCGCTCTGGACCGCCTACGCCACGCTAAGCGACGAGCAACGCAAGGGAGCGCGGCCCTACGGTGGCCCGTTCTTCTTCAACTTCCCGTTCCCGGACAACGGCGGCGCGCTGGAAACGGCCAAGCCGATCGACGACAGCACCATCAACCTCACCGCCGGCGCGCGCTATGCCGGCGCCGCCTGGCGCATGGATTTCTCCTATTCGGGATCGTTCTATCGCGACCGCTACTCGCGCTATACCTTCGAGACACCGTATGCGCTGTGGCCGGTCGTGCCCGGCGCCGCGTCGGCACCGCTGACCACCGGCCAGATGTCGATGGAGCCGGACAACGACTACCACAACATCAAGGCGAGCTTCACGCGCAAGCTGCCAATGAACGGCGAAGTCTCGCTGACCGCCTCGGCCGGGCGCATGAGCCAGAACGACACCCTGATCGCGCCGATCGATTGCCAGGGCGTGTTCGGCATCGGCCTTGGCGGAAACCTGACGCCCGGCCCGCAGAACCCGTTCCTCTACAGCTGTTCGAACTGGAACACCCCGGCTGCACTGTCGCGCCGGAGGGCCGACATGCGCATCGATACGACCTTGCTCGATGCGCGCATCACGCTGCAGCCGATGACGGCGGTGACCGTGCGCGGCGGCCTGCGCTTCAATCGCGACGACTATCGCAACGGCTACCTCATGTACAACCCGCTGACCGGCGACTACGGCTACGTCGCCGAGAACGGCTCGCAGGGCAGCATCGTTCCGGGCGAAGTCGGCCTGTTCAATCCCTACACCTCACCCGGCAACCTCACCCGCGTGCGCAGCCTCCCGCTTGATCTGCAGACCATCGACGCCAACGTTGGCGCCGACTGGAAGTTCACCGACAAGAACACGCTCGGCGCGACGCTCGCCGTCAACCGCTACGAACCCACCCACCGTGAACGCAGCCGCATCGACGACAGCAGCCTCAAGCTGACCTGGGTGAATCGCTCCATCGACTGGCTGACGCTGCGCGCGAACTACACCTACAAGACTTCGACCGGCGACCGGTACGAATACGACCCTTACGACTTCACCTACTCGAGCAGCATGCCCGGCTACCTGCCACCGGAGGCCGGCACGCCGGCGCATACCGTCGACGCGATGCGCAAGTACGACATGTCGAGCCGCGACGGCCACAAGGTGGACCTCATGGCGACGGTGATGCCACGCGACGACATGACCATCAGCGCCTCGCTGCGCGGCGACTGGAATTCCTATGACGCGCAGATCGGGCGCCAGGCGTACAACACCACCGGCGCCACCCTGCAGTGGGAATGGCAGCCGCAGCCAACAACGAACCTGAGCGTCTACGCGGCGTGGGACCATTCGCAGCTGCGCCTGTCCAACGTGCAGGACCAGCAGAACGGTGTCGGCGTCGACCCGCGTCTGGGTGGGCTGAACTATGCGTTCGAGGGCCAGTGGTGGATGCGCGATCGCCAGCGCAACCTGTACGGCGGAGCCACCCTCGACCATCGCATCGGCCGCGTCCGCGTGGATGCCGGCTGGAACTACACCTACTCGCACGGCATCGATGCCTACGCCTATGCCGGCCCGACGGCGCTTGCCTACCCGGATACGGCGATCGGCAGCGGCCCGGGCGGCGGCGCCTTCCCGGCGATGACGTACCGCATTCAGTCCTTGACCCTGGGCGTGACGGTGCCGGTCAGCGAGCGCATCTCAATGCGCCTGTTCGACTACTACGAACGCGGCCACGTCAGCGACTGGCACTACCTCGGTTTCGACGCGTCGCGCGTGTTCGACCATCGTGTCTACCTCGACGGCGGCCCGCGCAGCTACAGCGCGAACCTCGTCGGCGTGCTCGTGAACGTGCAGCTGTAATGCGAACGCCAAGCAGGCATCTCGTCCAAGGAGCCCAACGATGAAACCGTCCGTCGCCGGCGTGGCCGCCACCCTCCTCTTCGCCTGCGCGGTTGCGCCACTGGTTCACGCCGCCGGATGGATCGACCAGCGTCGCGTATCACCGGTGCGGGGCGATGCGGCGGCGGGCGCCGGCAAGGCGACG
>JASLGB010000142.1 GCA_030150315.1 Dokdonella sp.
CACCGGGCCGCTGTCGACCGAGACCGGCTGCTCGCGGCTTTCGTTCACATCGCGCGTGTAGAAGTCGGCGGTATTCGCGCCGACTTCCTCGTAGGCGGCCGACTCGAAGCCGACGCGATTCAGCAGTTCGAGCAGCGCCGCGCCACGCAGCGGCCGTGCGAGCACCAGCCCGGAATCCTCGCCCGGCCGGTCGGTGAAATCGGCGCAGCGGACACCCGAGCCGCGTGCCCGCGTGAAGGCCATCTGGCCGGCAAACGAACTGCGGTCCGCGATGACCAGGTCGGCAACGCCTTCCTCTCCCTGACGCCACGGCGGCACCAGCTGCGCCGCGCTCTTGCGCAACAGCAGGCGCAGGTGCGCCTCCTCTTCCTCCGACAATCCGACGACGGCCACGATTTTCATGCGCGCCACGAGCCAGCCCCTTGGTCCCGGAAACGCGCCCAAGGTCGCGCGGACGGGCGGCGACGTCAACAGCGCAAAACGGACTGCGCCGTCAGGCGTCTTTCTTCTTCGCGGTTTTCGCCGGCGCGCGCGGACGCTTGGGCTTGAGCATGGTGCCAACGCACTCCGCTGCGCCACAGCGGCAGGCCCAGATCTTCTTCAGCGTCGGCGTCAACCGCTCGGCCAGCACGATGCCGTAGTCGTAGGTCAGTTCCTCGCCGGCACGCAGCGCACGCGTCGTCTCGATCAGGACGCGGTCCTTGCGCGGATCGCCATCGGGGCTTTCTTCCTGCACCGCGCGGCAGTTCGGCGCGCAGCTGTGGTTGATCCAGCGCGCGATGTTGCCATCGACGTTGGCGTCGATGACGTAGTGCTCGTTGAGTGTGAACAGGAACGTGTGCCCGGATTCGGACGTGTTCGCGTAGCGTCGGTCCGCCTGCGCATGGGTAAGCCGCTTGCCGCGGTATTCGATGAGTTCGACGCCTTCCGGAATGTCGACGAGGGCGAAAACTCCGTTGCCATGGATTGGCGAACGGCGCGCGGCGATGCGTTTCGTCATGGAAGAAGCTGGCGTTGCGGAGCGAGGCCGCATGATAGCGCGGTGCCGTCCGCGCCCACACTCCGATCCGTGCCGGCCGCAACGCGGTTCTGCTAGTTTGGGCAGGCGGAATCGCCGCGCCCGCCCGTTGCCGCCATGCCGACCCTGCGCCTGTTCGCCGCCGTCCTCGCTCTCGCCATCGCTTTCGGCCCCGCCGACGCGGATGCGCGCAAGAGACCTTCCCCGCCGACGTCCGCCAAGGACGACGCACCGGCAGTGGTCGGCCGCCACGATTACTACATCATGGCCTTGTCGTGGTCGCCCACCTTCTGCCAGTCGCCACGCAAGGGCGAAGAGGAGCAGTGCAGCAAGAAGGGATACGGCTTCATCCTGCACGGCCTTTGGCCGCAGTACGAGAACGGCGGCGGCCCGGAACGCTGCGACAGCCGAGAATACACGCCCGACTCCAGCGTGGTCGCGGCAACCTTGCCGTTCATGCCGAGTCGACGCCTGATCAACCACGAATGGCGCAAGCACGGCACCTGTACTGGACTGGACGCCAGATCCTATTTCCAGACCGCCGACCGCGCGTTCGCCGCATTGCAGATGCCGCGCGAACTGAAGGCGCCGCGCAAGGACCTGGACATGACCGGAGAGGGTCTGCGCGCGGCCTTGCGGCGTGCCAATCCGGCCCTGCGCGACGACATGATGACCCTGCATTGCAGCAAGGGCCAACTGGTCGAAGTGCGCGTCTGCCTCGACCGCGACACGCAACTGCGCCACTGCGGCAAGCGCCTGCGCAACTCCTGCCCGGCCCAGCGCACGTTCGAAATCCCGGCCGTGCAGTAAGCGATGGATTCCGCCCGCAAGCAGCGATACGGCCTGGTCGCAAAGCTCGCCCTGTTCTATCTGCTGTTGTCGTTGCCGACCTTGATCGTGGTGGAGTCGGTGATCCTGCTGGTCGAGTACCAGCGCTTCGTGCACGGCGTCAGCAAGGGCAGCCTGCGCATCGCCAACGAGCGCGGCGCGGAAGAACTGGCACAGCGCTGGCAAGGGCTGTCCGGCGCCGGGCAACTGGGCTTCGAGATCTGGACGCAGGACTGGACGCTGCGCCTGCGCCAGCCACGCGGCGGGCTGACGCCGGACGAATCCTACGTGCTGCTGGAACTGTCGGAGCGGCCACTGGCCGCGACCCTGCTCGCGCCGGACGGCTCGATGATCGCGCGCTCGGTTGAGGACGGACAATGGGCACCGGAGCTGCCCACCGCAGCGGAATTCGAGCGCGCGACGCAAATCGCGGACAGTGCGCTCGAACTGAGCCACAATGACGGCGGAATCTTCCTGCGCCGATCGATCGCCCCGGTGCGCGACGACAGCGGCCAGTTGCTGGGCCTGCTCTTCGTCGAACTGCACCTGTATCCGCCATGGCGGCGTCCGCTGGCCGAAAGCAGCTTCGAGTCGCCATCGGTCATCGCCTTCCTGGTCGTGTTCGGCGCCCTGTCGTCGATGTTCCTCGCCGGCTGGGTGACGCGACGCCTGAACCGCATCGCGCAGGCCGCGACCGCGTGGAGCCGCGGCGATTTTTCGACGCCGATCGATGACCGCGCGAACGACGAGATCGGTCGCGTCTCGGCCCTGCTCGACCGCATGGCGCTGGACCTGCGCCGACTGATGCGCTCGCGCGCCCAGCTGGCCACGCTGGCCGAGCGCCAGCGCCTTGCGCGCGACCTTCATGACACCGTCAAGCAGAAAGCCTTCGCCCTCAATCTGCAGCTCGCCGTGATCCGACGCCAACTGGGGGAGGGTCCCGGAGTCGAGCGACTAGCCCAAGCGCAGAAGCTGACGCAGCAGATCCAGCAGGAACTGGCCCAGGTTCTCGAGGAAATGCAGGGCGACGGAAGCGACCTGCCGTTCGCGGAGCGCTTGCGTGAGCGCGCCAGCGATTGGTCGCACACCAGTGGATTCATGCCTGCGCTGAGCATCGAAGACATGCCGTCGCTGTCACCGCGAGATGAGGAATCGCTTCTGCGCATCGTCGACGAGGCCCTCGCCAACGTACTCCGCCATGCCGGCGCCACACACGTGGAGATTGCGTTGCGCCGCGAACAAGCGCGCTGGCGGCTGTCAATTCACGACAATGGGCGCGGCATCGTCGATACCTCCGTCAGCGGCATGGGACTGGCCAATCTGCGCCAGCGCGCGAAGGATTTGGCGGGCGGTACCTTCGAGCTGGATTCCGGGCCCGAACGCGGCACGCTCGTTGCCGTGGGGTTTCTCGTAGTCGACAATCCCGACCCATGAGCAACGAACCGACCCGCGTCGTCATCGCAGACGACCACATCCTCGTCCGCCAAGGCATCCGCGCCTTCCTCGAAACCTATCCCGACCTGATCCTCGCCGGCGAGGCTGAAGACGCGGCCAGCGCCGCCGCGCTGTGCGCCGAACAGCAGCCCGACGTGGCGCCGGTGGACCTGGTAATGCCAGGCGGTGGCGTCGAGGCCACACGCGAGATCCGCGCGGTCAGTCCGCTCACGCAAGTCGTGCTGCTGACCTCATTCGAGGACGCGAGACAGATCGTCGCGGCGGTACAGGCAGGCGCGCTGTCATGCCTTCTGAAGGACATCGATCCGGACGCGCTGGCCGACACCGTGCGCAAGGCCGCCCGCGGCGAAGCGGTGCTGCATCCGCGCATTGCCGGCAAGCTGGTCGAAGTGCTGCGCAGCGGCGCGGAGCCGGGCAACGAAGCACTGGACTCGCTGAGCCAGCGCGAGCGCGAAGTCCTGACCCTGATGGCGGAAGGCTTCAGCAACCAGCACATCGCCGAACGCCTCGGCATCGGCGAAAAGACCGTCAAGACGCACGTCAGCAACGTGCTCGGAAAACTCGACGTCAACGACCGCACGCAGGCCGCGGTCTATGCGTGGAAAAGCGGGCTGAAGAAGCCGCCGACGCAGTAGGCCGCGCGCAGTATCAGAGCGCCGCGTCGAACCCGTCCCCAAACACCGCATCTGCGCGTTCGCAGGCGCCATCGGCGTCGTAGCGCGACACCCGCACATCGTTGGCCAAGCCGCTGAACAGCGTGCCGGCCAGCACGGTCCAGCCGGCGGCACAGCCGGTGGAAACCGCGAAGAAGTCGCGATCACCGGCATCGAGCGAACGGCATGGCTGCAGGTGCGCATCGAACTCGGCCACACGCGCGCCGACGTGGCCCTGCGGATCGATAAAGAAAGTCCCGTCGATGCGCCAGCGTCCATTCGGCGCGCGCACCAGCCGGCGTGCATCGGCGCGGATCGGAGCCGCGCTTTCCTGCCTCGGCTCGCCGGTCATCGAGTCCAGACGCAGCAACCGCAGCCGCCCGTCGGGCGCCAGCGATGGCGCAACGACCGGATCACCGGCGCCATCGAGGATCAGGCCGACAGCGACGCTGCCGGACAGCGGATCCTGTCCCTGGCTGAGCTGCCGCGTCCACTGCCACGTTCCGTCAGCGGCCATCTTCCAGACCTGCACCTGCATTCGGCCCAGCGAGTTCTGCAACGCGCCTTGCGCGAACACGTTGTCGGCGTCATCCAGCGCGATGTGCAGGCGGTGGTTGAAGGTGGCGCCGTCGAGCGTGCCGAGCTCGCGGTCGTGGAACACGACCCGGCCGGCCGCGGCGAAGCGCACGATGAGATAGCCGCCGTGCAGCATGTCGCCGGCCACGCCGACGACCGCGCCACCGTCGTCGGTGGCGACGATGGTTTCGGCTTGCAGATCCTCGCTGCCCGGTGACCAGCGCCAGTCCTGCAGGCGCTGCCCGTCGGTGCGGTAGCGCAGCACGAGGATGTCGCTGCCATCGATCACGGGCACCAGCAGGTCGCCGCCGCGACCGATCGCGAGCGTCCGGACTCCGGCGGAAACGTGTCCAGCCTGCGACTGGTCCTCCCACACGACCTCGCCGCTGTCGCCGTCGTGGACGCGCACGCGGGCGATCGGGCCGAACGCGTCCACCAAGGCCACGCGGCCGTCCGGCAGCAACTCCATGCCGGGCGCATCGGCGGTCGTCTGGCGCTCGCGCAACCACACGAATGCACCGCCGTCGTCGAACCGCGCCAGCGCGACATGCGGCATACCGTCGTGCGCCAAATGCAGCAGCGCGAACACGCCGCCGTCCGCCGCCACGCGCACATCGATCGGCGTGGCGCCGCGCGGCGTGGTTTCGTAATGCCACGACCCGACCCACACGGGTTTCCATGCGGCCGTCGCGATCGTCGCGACGAATGCGGTGGACATAGCAAGCATCGCGGCGAATGGCGGCATGGCGGTGGTCCTTGATGGAGACACCATCCGCTACGCATTGCCGCGGCCGAATCCTCAATCCCCGGCATTCACCGGGAGGCTCACGTCAACGACTGCGCACCCCTCTGCCCGACCGCCCGGGATGCCCGTCCATGCAGCCGGACCAGCATCCCGATGCCGCCAACGGCAGCGCACTCAGTCGCAGCAGCCGTCGCCGCCCTTGACCGTATGCGCGTGCGACGCCGCGACGCCCTGGGTCAGACCCTGGCCGCTGGCAACGTAGTGGTCGGCGACCACCTTGGCCACGCACATCGACATGCGCTTGCCGGTCGGAATGTGCAGGAACTCGTTCGGGCCGTGCGCGTTCGAGTGCGGTCCGAGCACGCCGGTGATCAGGAACTGCGCACCGGGGAACTTCTCGCCGAGCATGCCCATGAACGGAATCGATCCGCCTTCGCCGTTGTAGGCGACCGGCGCACCGAAGAACTGCTGCGATGCCGCGTCCACGGACTGCTCCAGCCACGGCGCCAGCGCCGGCGCTTCCCAGCCGCTGCCCGCCTTTTCCAGATCGAAGGTGACCTTGGCGTTGTACGGCGGGTCGGATTCGAGCAGGCGCTTCAGGAACTCGCCGCCCTTCTTCGCATCCAGCGTCGGCGGCACGCGCAGGCTGAGCTTCACCGCGGTGTACGGACGCAGCACGTTGCCGGCAGCGTCCAGCGACGGCAGGCCGCCCACGCCGGTCATCGACAGCGCCGGGCGCCAGGTGCGATTGAGCACCAGTTCGGCCAGGTCGGCATTCATCGGCTGCAAGCCGTCGACCAGCGGGAACTTGGAATAGACCTCGTCGCCCAGGATCTCGGCGGTGCGCTTGGCCTGCGCCACGCGCTGCGCCGGAATCTCGACATGCAGTTCCTGCGGCAGGATGCGCCCGGTGGTCTCGTCTTCCAGACGCGACAGCAGCTTGCGCAGAATGCGGAAGCTCGAAGCGACCACGCCGGAAGCGTCACCGGAGTGCACGCCTTCTTCCAGCACGTTCACGGTCAGGTTGCCGCCGGTCAGGCCGCGCAGGCTGGTCGTCAGCCAGAGCTGGTCGTAGTTGCCGCAACCGGAGTCGAGGCAGACGATCAGCGACGGCTTGCCGATGCGCGCCGCCAAATGATCGACGTAGTACGGCAGGTCGTAGCTGCCCGATTCCTCGCAGGCCTCGATCATCACCACGCAGCGTGCATGCGGAATGCCCTGCTCGTGCAGCGCCATGATCGCGGCCAGCGATCCGTAGATGGCGTAGCCGTCGTCGGCACCGCCGCGGCCATAGAGCTTGTCGCCTTCAAGAACCGGCTTCCACGGGCCGAGGTGCGCCGACCAGCCGGTCATTTCCGGCTGCTTGTCGAGGTGCCCGTACAGCAGGACGGTGTCGGTGCTGGCGGCATCGGTTCCCGGAATCTCGATGAAGATCAGCGGCGTGCGACCAGCCAGGCGAACCACTTCGACCTGCATGCCCGGAATCTTCTGCGACTTCGCCCACGACTCCATCAGCGCCACGGCCTGATCCATGTAGCCGTGCTTTTCCCAGTCGGCGTCGAACATCGGCGACTTGTTCGGGATCTTGATGTATTCGGTCAGCTGCGGAACGATCTGCTCGTCCCAGAGGCCGCCGACGAAACTGCTGAGTGCCTTGGAATCCATGGGTTTCACCTTTCTGGAGGGGCGCTGGGGCCCGCCTGCGGAGACCTTCCGCCAATCGCCAATCGTAGCGGATCGGCGCTTCCTCTTCCTGCGCCGATGGGTCGCATCGGGCGCGGCGTAAGAGTTTTCCTACACGTCCTCGCTCCGTTTTCCGACACCGAAGCCGGTCGTGCACCACTGATTGCCATAGCCGCCGTGCCTAGAATTTGCGCCATCTGCGCCGAGGCGCGCCAACGCGTACCCAAATCACGACCATGAAAGCAAAGTGGCTCCTGATCGTATTCCTCTTTTTCGCCCTGTCCGGCGTCGCGGCGGCACAGGTGGACATCAATCAGGCAGATGCCAAAGCCCTGGCGGAAGCCATGGACGGCGTCGGACTAGCCAAGGCCGAGGCCATCGTCGCGTACCGCAACGAGCACGGCCCGTTCCAGAGCGTGGATGACCTGGCCAAGGTGCACGGCATCGGCGCCAAGACCATCCACGCCAACCGCGATGCGGTTGTCGCGCTGGAAGGCAGCACCGATACCGGAGCGGCCCACGAGCGCGCGCGCAAGACAAAATCGCCCGCCACTTCCTGATCACTCCCGCCGCAGGCAGCGCAGCGCTGCGGCACGCTGCCGCGCGATTTCTGCTGCACACGGCGTGCTAGACTCGCGCCCCGCCGAACGGCGGTCTGCGCATGATCCTCCCCCTCTATCACATCGGCCCGTCTTCCATCGCGGGCGCCGGGAAAGGCTTGTTCCTTGACGAGCCGGTTGCGCGTGGCCGCGTCATCGTTGCGCCGGACGCGATTCCTGAAGTCCACACCTTCGACGACATCCTTTCCCGCCCCGATTGCGCGGCCGTGTTGCCGGCCACGGTGCGCTGGTTCGAGGACCGCTACACCGTCTCGCCGGAATGGCCGGACGAATGTTTCATCAACCACGCCTTCGATCCGACAGGCCTGTGGCACCTCGGCTTCGTGTTCGCGAACGGCGATCTGCCCGCCGGCACCGAAATCACGGTCGACTACCGCCACCTGCTCGCGCCTGGTCAGGAAGAAGAATTCCGCGATGCCGCCAGTGGCGAGCGCATCGTCGGCCACACCTGGCAGGAAAGCCTGCGCGCCTCCACTCGCGCACTGGCGATGCTGCTCGGCTGAGACCCTCCATGATCGACATTCCCGTGCTCGAAACCGAGCGCCTGCGTCTGACCTCTTTCGCCGAACGCCACTTCGAGGCCTACGCCGCCATGCTGGGCGACCCGGCCAGCACGCGCTTTGTCGGCGACGGCCATCCACTCGACCGCATGAACGCGTGGCGCTCGATGGCCATGCTGCTCGGCCACTGGGTCCTGCGCGGCTACGGCATGTGGGCGGTGGAGCGCAAGGACACCGGCGAGTTCGTCGGCCGCGTCGGCCTGCACCGTCCCGAAGGCTGGCCCAACCTGGAGCTGGGCTGGATGCTCATGCCCGCGCACCAGCACCACGGCTACGCGACGGAAGCGGCGCTCGCCGCATTGCGATTCGCTTTTTCGCAGCTTGGCGCAGAGCGCGTGATCAGCCTGATCCGATTCGAAAACACGACCTCCGAGCGCATCGCGCGGCGCCTCGGAGCGCGGCAGGCGACCACGATCGACTTCCTCGGCAGCGCCACCCTCGTCTACATCTACGACCGCCCAGAACCGGAGGCCATTGATGCGCCTGATTCCCGCCAATGAAAACCGCCGCGTGCGCTGGAAGAACGACGGTGGCTGGACTACCGAACTGGCCTGCGACGGCGAGGGCGAGCACTTCCGCTGGCGCGCCAGCATCGCCGAGATCGACAGCGATGGGCCGTTCTCGTCATTCCCGAACCTCGACCGCGACCTGATCCTGCTGGATGGCGGCGGCATCGAGCTGGACATCGGCCGCACCACGCAGCGCCTCGTGCGCCGCTTCGAGCGCATTCATTTCGCTGGCGAATCGCCGGTCGAGTGCCGTCTCATCAACGGCCCGACGCGCGATTTCAACGTGATGGCGCGACGCGACCTGGTCCGCGCCGAAGTCGTCGCGCGACCGCTGACCGGATCGATGATGCTGTTCGCCGAAACCGATGCCGAATGGTTCATCCATGTCCTGTCCGGCCACGTCGAAGCACGCCAGGGCGACCGCTCGCTGCGTGCGGAAAGCGGTGAATCGCTGCTCCTGGATGTCCGCGAAGCCAGCGACTCCACGCGCATCGCGCTGGACGGCGCGGGCGAACTGGTGCTTGCGAAATTCATCACCGTCGGCGACGCCTGAGGCCATTCCGCTCCAGCGCACGCCGGCGCTGCGGATCGCAGCGCATGCCTCTGCAACTCCCTCCGAACGCAGCGCGCAGGGCCAGCGCCAGCGCTAGCACTAGCACTAGCGCCAGAGTTTGGCCCGGTCTGCCTGAAGTCCGGATTGCACGGTTCAGCAGCCATGCGCGCAAACAGCGCATGCACTAGGCTCGACCGACATTCCCCATGAGCAAACCGCGATGTTCGCACACCTGCTTGCCGCCGCCGCATTCGGCGCACTGCCCGATCCCGGCGCGCTGGCTGTTCGTCATACCTTCTCCGCGGAGCAGGTGGATTGCGCCAGTGGCGGCCCGCACTCCCGCGCGGAACTGGACGAAGTCCAGCGGGAGTGGCGCAGCGACGGGGCCTTGCATGTGGAGTTCTGGACAACGGAAACCGCCTCGAATGCCATCGACCGCGACGGGTCGCAGGCGCGCCTGCAAGGTTCCGCATTGACCTTCACCTACCACCGCAGGTCCGTTGAACAGGACTCGAGCGGCCCACTCCTCGCCTGTTCCATGCCGGTGCGAATGAAGATCGACTTCTTCGGTCTGCGCCGCCAGCCTTATCAAGTCCACGTCGAAACCGTGTCGTCGGTTCAGCTCGGAACGGTCGGCGAGTGAGTGCCCGGATTCCGCCAA
>JASLGB010000143.1 GCA_030150315.1 Dokdonella sp.
GCGTGACGCCGGCGGGCAGCCGAGAGGCTGCTTGAGCGTCACCAGCACTGATGAGTGTGCTGATCGAATCGGCGCTTCATGGCCTGACCGGAGACGATGGATCGGCTCGGGAGTGCCTGAATGAGGTTATTCGAGGTTCGCGCGGCATCTGGACGTGCCGCCCGCGATCAAGCACGCAAGTGCCTGATCAGCGGAGCCACGTACGGACTTGGGCCGGACGCAGCGACTCGAAAAACCGGCAGGAGGGAGGTTTTTCGAGGTGCCCATTCAGCGAGGTATTCCATGCTGGCACGCGGCTGGACGCATCCGGCAACATCGTCACCGCCGGCGGACGTGTCCTGGCCGTGTGCGCGCTGGGCGAGGACATCGCCGCTGCACGTGAACGCGCCTATGCACGGGTGGAATGCATCCGCTTCGACGATGCCTTCCACCGCCGCGACATCGGCCATCGGGCCCTGCGCCGCGACTGAGCACGGCGCAGGCCTCGTCTGCGTCAGCGCTTGGCTGGCGCGGCCGCCGGTGCCGAGTCCGACTGCAATCGGCTGGGGCGATAGATGTCCGCCCCGGCCGGCCAGGGGCCCGCCGGCAGCTTCTTCGACTGCAGCAGCTTCAGCGTGTCCTGATAGCCCTTGAGGGCATCCTTTCCGTCGGTACGCAGCGCGACGAACATCGCCGCCTGCTGCGTCTTCACCGCGTCGTCCCACTTGCCGCTCGCAGCCAGCGCCAGCGCATAGGCCTCGCCGATCTGCGGCGCTTCGGTGGCCTTGTAGAGCGAGCTGCCGTAGTCGAGCGCCATGCGCTTTTCGTTGGCTCCGGCCGCGGGACATGTGCTGGCCGCGCGCACGAAAAGTTGCAACAGATACGCATCCTTGGGCGCCTTCGAAAGCGCTGCATTGATGTCCTTGAGGCCATCGGTGCAGCGTCCGGCCTCGAACTCGGCGGCGAGCAGGCGTGACACGGCCTCCTCCGTGGCATTCGGCAACGCAGCCGCGGCGCGATACTGCGCGACGGCATCCGCGGCGCGGCCATTCCTCAGCAACAGGTTGCCAAGCGAGATGCGCTGGTTCAGTCCCTTCGGATCGAGGCGCACAGCCTCCTGGTAGCTGCGCTGCGCACCGGCATCGTCGCCTGCCACTTCAAGAACGACACCCTGGCTGTAATGCGTCACCGGATTGCGGGCATCCGCCGCGATAGCGGCGGCCGCGCGCGTGCGCGCTGCCGCCGCATTGCCCGACATCGCCTCGACCCGCGCATACAGCGCCAGCAGGTTGGCGTCCTTCGGCGCCAGCGCGAGTGCCTTGTCCAGATGCGTGCGCGCGGCGGCGTACTGGCGTCGCCCGATCTGTGCGACCGCATCGGCGATGGCGCGCGCCTTCGGATCGGCCGGCTGCGCGCTGGACGCGCTGCGAGCGGTCGAAGAGGCAGTCGGCTTTTCACGCCCGAACAGTCCGCCACCGAGCGGGTCGTACAGGGTCGGCGGCGCATCACCGGCCTTGCTGCGCGCATCCGCCGCCGCCTTCGCATTGCCGCTCGCGGCATAGGCTTCGGCCAGACTTCCATGCAGCTTGTTCGCCGCCGGCTCCAGCTTCAGCGCCGCCTGATAGAGGGCGATGGCGTCCGCATAACGTTTCTGCTTCAACGCAATGTCGCCCAGCATGGCAAGCGGAACCGCCTGATCCTTTTTCTGCGCGGTGTATTCCTCGAGCATCCGGCGCGCACCGTCCAGGTCGCCGCTCTGGATTTTCTGGGTGGCCGCCGCGGTGCGGATCGGAAGATAGACCTGATCGAGTGCGAAAGCATGCTCGAACGCAGCCTTGGCGCCGAGCGTGTTCTTGTCGCCGAGCAGCACGATGCCCTGGATGTAACGCCAGCGCCCATCCTTCGGCGCCAGCAACACGGCATCCTCGATTGCCACGCTCGCCGGCTCGTAGAACCCGTTGCGTGCATAGACTGCCGCCATCAAGGCATAGGCTTCGGCGAGCGGCTCTCCGGCAAGCTGCTTGCGCTCGGCCTCGAAGCTCTCGCGAGCCTTGCGCATGCGCTCGGCCACCGGCCCCGGCACGGTGCTCAGATCAGGCTGCGGCACCGGCTTCAGCAGCGCCTCCGCGTGCACACCGTAAAACGCGCACGCGAGTGCGGCGGCGATGAGGATACTGGGGAACTTGCTAATTCACATCGGCGATATCCGCTCAGGGCGGCCTGCGTGGAAAGCCATCGATTCTACCGGCTCGGAGCCGCCATCGCCGTGACCGCCGGATGAATCGCCAGTTCACTGCGCTCCATCGCCAGCCCTTGCCCGCTGCTGCTAGATTCAGCCCTCCTCCCGCACGAGGCAGCCGATGAGCGGCCACAACCAGTTCGACCTGCTGCGAACACGCCGCTTCGCCCCGTTCTTCGCCACGCAGTCGCTCGGCGCATTCAACGACAACGCGTTCCGCAACGCGCTGGTGGTGCTGATCGGCTATCACATGGGACTGGACGAGGCCGGCGTCGGCTTCTATTCCAACATCGCGCCAGCCCTGTTCATCCTTCCGTTCTTCCTGTTCTCGGCCAGTGCCGGCCAGCTCGCCGAGAAATACGAGAAGACACGCATCATCCGCTGGATCAAGCTGTTCGAGATCGCCGCGATGGCGCTGGCCGCCGTCGGCTTCTTCCTCAAGAGCATCCCGCTGCTGCTGGCCGTGCTGTTCCTGATGGGCCTGCATTCGACCGCGTTCGGGCCGATCAAGTACGCGATCCTGCCGCAGGCGCTGAAATCCGACGAACTGGTCGGCGGAAACGGTCTGGTCGAGATGGGCACGTCGCTCGCGGTGCTGATCGGCATGATCGCCGGCGGCATGGCGATGATGCACGGGCCGATGTGGGCGTCGCTGCTGGTCATCGGCATCGCCGTACTCGGCTGGCTGACCAGCCGCGCGATTCCCGCGGCGCCGGCGACGGCGCCGGAACTGCGTTTCAACTGGAATCCGTTCACCGAAACCTGGCGCGCCCTCGGCTTCGTCGCCAAGGACCGCACCGTGTTCAATTCGGTGCTCGGCATCTCCTGGTTCTGGTTCTTCGGCGGCGTCTTCACGATGCAGCTGCCGAACTACACCAAGGTCTTCCTCGGCGGCACCGAGTCAGTGCAGATCCTCGTGCTGGCGCTGTTCTCGATCGGCGTCGGCGTCGGCTCGATGCTGTGCGAACGCCTGTCCGGGCGGAAGGTCGAGATCGGCCTGGTGCCGTTCGGCTCGATCGGCCTGACCGTGTTCGGAGTGGACCTGTATTTCGCACGCCCCACCGCGACCACGCTGCACGAGCTGTCCGCGATGGCCTTCCTGGCCTCGCCCGGCGGCTGGCGCATCGTGCTCGACTTCGTGCTGGTCGGATTGTTCGCCGGTTTCTACATCGTGCCACTGTTCGCGCTGGTGCAGAGCCGCGCCGAGCGCAGCGAACTGTCGCGCGTGATCGCCGGCAACAACATCATCAACGCGCTGTTCATCGTCGCCGCGGCGGCATTCGGGCTTGGCCTGGCCGCGATCGGCCTGACCATTCCGCAGATCTTCCTCGCCGTAGCCGTGCTGAACGCGCTGGTCGCGATCTACATCTACACGCTGGTGCCGGAATTCCTGATGCGTTTCGTGTCGTGGATCGTGGTCAGCACGCTGTACCGGATCGAGGTCGAGGGCGCCGACAAGGTGCCCGACGAAGGACCGGTGCTGCTGGTATGCAACCACGTCGGCTACATGGATGCGCTGATCCTGAGCGGCGCGGTGCGGCGGCCGATGCGCTTTGTCATGTACTACAAGATCTTCAACATTCCGCTGCTGAGTTTCGTTTTCCGCACCGCCAAGGCGATTCCGATCGCCGGCGCGAAAGAGGATCCGGCCCTGCTCGAACGCGCTTTCGACGACATCGACCGCGCACTCGCCGACGGCGAGCCGGTGTGCCTGTTTCCGGAAGGCGGCCTCACCCGCGATGGCGAGATCGCGCCGTTCCGCAGCGGCGTCGAGAAGATCCTCGCGCGACGCGCGGTGCCGGTGGTTCCGGTCGCGCTGCGCGGGCTGTGGGGATCGGTCTTCAGCCGGCGCGATTCGGCACTCGGCCGCGCGCGCCTGCCGCGGCGTTTCCGCGCCCGCATCGGCGTCGCCTTCGGCGATCCGGTGCCGCCGGAACAGGCCACAGCTGCCACGCTCGAGGCGCGGGTCCGCGCGCTGCGCGGCGACCACGCCTGATCCGCGCGGCGCGGCGGATTTCCCGCCGCGAAAGAACATGCGCGCCGGCGGCGCGTTTGCGTGATGTATCGATCATCCCGCAAGCGCGAGCGCCGCCATGTCCGAATCGCAGCCTTCCCCCCCGCACTCCGCCGGCCTTCTGGGTCGGCCTTGGCGTTCCGATCGCGATCGCGCTGATCGCCGAATGGCAATGGCATCGCGCCGGCAGCTGGGCGCTCGATGCAGCGCCATACCTGCAGGCGCGCCTGCTCGATGCCGGCACCCAGCTGCAACCGCTGGCCCTGATCACACTGGCCCTTGGCGTCCTCGCCATCGTCACCTTCTGCTTCGCCCTGAGCGCCAGGCAGCGCGCCGCCGCACGAGCGAAGCTCTCGCGCGATGCGCTGCTGCAGGCCTTCGACGGCGCGCGCCGCTGGCTGCCGACGTTCATGGTCATGCAGACCCTGCTCGTCTTCGCCGGATTGGTTGCGCTGCTGGCCTTTGAAGTGCTGCGCGCAATCGTCAATCCGCACATCCACTCCGCGCAGGAATACGAACACGCAGCCGATGCGCACGCGGCGCGCGCCGAGCATGTGCGGCAACTGCGCGAAGCGGTTGCCGCCGGCCGCATGAAGGACACGCCGATCTACGAATCGTCGCTGATCTATCCGTTCCTGCTGCTGCCGCTCGGCGCGTTTCTGGCGTGGTCGGGCTGGCATGACGCCCGCGTGCCGCACGGGCTCGCCCTCGGCATGCGCGTGGTCGGACCGATCGTCGCCGGTCTGGTGGTTCTGCTTCTTCTGCGCTACCTGCGCCGCGTGATGACGCTGACCGCCGAGGGCGTGGTGGCCGCCGACGATACGCTGCTGCCATGGCACGACATGACCGGTTGCGAAATCGTGCCGACCTACAGCGGGCCGTTCACGGCGTTCACCGCGATCGTGCTGATCCACCGCGCCGGATGCGCGACACCGGTGGCAGACGCGCTCGGCCGCATCGCGCGCCTGCCGCCGCGTGCCGACGGCGCCGCGATCACGCGCGTCAGCCTGTTTGCAAAGGCGCGGCTGATCAGCGAGTCGCGCTTGTTCGACCTGTTCGACAAACGCATCCGCGCAGCGCATGCACGGCGCGAACTGCAACAGCTCGGCCTTGACGCGAGTGCAGAAACCACGACAGGAGACCCGCCATGAACGACGCCGCCAGCCGGCTGGAAGCCGAATTCCGTGACCGCGCGGACCTCTCCAGAGCGCGCGCCGACTAGGAGTGCGCGCAGCTTTCCGCTGCGGTTTCCGAGCCGCGCGTGGTGCATTCCTCCGGCAAGGCGTTCATCGCGCTCGGCGCGTTCGCCGTGCCGACGCTTGCGCTCGGCCTGTTCGTGCCGATGGAGTGGGCGGTGCGCATCGCACTGGCAGCCATTGCGCTGTCGGCGCTGGCCGCGGCCTTCGTGCTGTACCGCATGACACGGCAGCCATGCTGACGCTGACCGCCGAGGCATTGGTTTTCAGCGGCTCGCACAGCCGCCTTCCGTGGTCGGATGTGCGCGACCACTCGGCGCTGCTGGTCAACGGCAACCTGTCGCAACTGCGCCTGGAGTTGCGGCCGGATGCGCCGCGCCCGGCGTTCCAGGCCTGCCTGCACCGCTATCGCTACGACCTGCGAGCGAAGAAGGAGCTGGTCTTCAACGGCATCGGGCCGACGGTCGGATTGGGGTCGGGCGAACTGCTGGAACTGGTGGCGATGTACCGGCAGGCCGCGCAATTGCGCGCCCGCCGCGCGCGGCAGGCCTGAGCCGGATCAGCCGGCCCAGCCGGCGATGACGCAGAGCGCGATCAACGCGATCCACAGATGCAGGATGCGACGCAGCACCGTGCGCGCCTGCGCCAGTTCCGCCAGCGGGTCGTCGACATCGACTGCGTAGCCGTCGCCGGCCACGACGTCCGAGTCGATGCCGGCTCGCGCCAGCGCGCCGAGAAAGCCGAGATCCAGCGTGAAATAGCCCTGCCCGTGCGCGGCGTGGTAGTTGCGCCACGTGGCCAGCACGGCATCGAACTCGGTTACCAGGGCCAAAGTCAGCGCGACCAGGTGCGACGGCGCCCAGTCGAGCACCAGCGCGGCGCGCTCCAGACGCGCGCGCGCCTGACCGTCCAGCTCGTCGGCGAATGACGGATGCCGCGCCAAAAGCTGCACGAGGCGGTAGGCGAGCGCACCGGCGGGACCGAGCACGACGAACCAGAACAACACGCCGAACCAGCGCGACAACGCCGACGCGAACGTTGCCTCGACCAGCGGTGCGGACTGGAACGGCAGCGGCTCGCGCGATGGCACCGGACGCAACTGTTGCGCGGCGGAGCTTCGGCGGTCGCTGTCGGGCGCCTTCAGCACCGCTTCGATGCCGGCATCCAGATCGCGCGGCCCCCAGGCGTAGAACAGCACGCAGGCTGCAAACGCGAGCGCGGCGAATCCGAACAGCACCTGCTGCAGCACACTGACCGCAAGTACGCAGGCGAGAAACACCACCAGCACGATCCACAGCGGCGACAGGGTGCCGTCACGGCCGTTCCAGTGCTGCGCCCATTGCTTGAGCCAGGAGAAGTCGCGCAGGCGCGCGAGGTCGGGCGCGGCGTGTGCCGCGGCGACGACCAGCAGTGCCGCCAACAGGGTCTGTGCCATGTGCATCGTGGAGTTCCCGTTTCTTGCGCGCGGAAGTCGCTCGATTCTAGCCGCGCCCAACGCGGAATGTGGCACACGCGCGCAGCATCGGGCGCGGCGGACTCAACGCGACTGCAGCGAGGACAGTTCGATGCCGCTGTGGTGGCGCAGCCAGTCCGCGATGAGCTCGTGCGAAACCGAGACGCGTGGCGGCAGAACGAGACGGCTGTTGCGCACGTCATCGACGAGTTCGCCGGGAGAGAACCAGCGCGCTTCGCTCAGCTCGGTGCCCAGCCGGATCGTCGGATCGATGGCGTCGGCACGGAATCCGAGCATCAGCGAGGCCGGAAACGGCCACGGCTGCGAGGAGTGGTAACGGCACGCACCGACGCGGACGCCGGACTCCTCGAACACCTCGCGGCGCACCGCGTCTTCGAGCGATTCGCCCGGCTCGATGAAACCGGCCAGCGTGGAGAAACGGTTCACCGCCCAGGTCGCCTGACGGCCGAGCAGGCAGCGTCCGTCGTGCTCGACGATGACGATCATCGCCGGGTCGGTCCGCGGGAAATGCTCGATCCCGCAGTCGGCATTGGTGCACAGCGCGCGATGCCCGAGCGCCACCAGCGCCAACGGTGCGCCACACGCCGGACACCAGCGCGTGCGCGAATGCCAGTGCGCGTAGGCGCGTGCATAGGCGAACGCGCCCGCGTCGAAGGCCGGGAACTGCATGCCGGCGTTGCGCAGGTCGATGAAGTCGGCACCGATCGCCGCGGCGATGGCGACGGCATCGGCGCTGGCAAGATGCAGCATGCACAGCGCACCGCCGGTATCGGCGCCGAGATAGGTCGGCACCTTGTCCGGCGCGAACATCGCGCGCTCCTGCGCATCGAGCAGTCGCAGGCCGTTCCGTTCCGGCGTGCACAGCCCACGGCCGTCGTCGGTCACGACCAGGAAGCGCGTGCGCGGATCGGCCAGTTGCGCGGCGCCCCATTCCGGGTCGTCGCGCCGCTCGGCGTTGCGCTCCAGGGGATGTGCGGCGAAGACGTTGACGCGATCGCTCATGCCCAGCTCCCCTGTTGTCGCGTCACGCCATCGGGCGAGGCCATGCGCGACGGATATTCAGACGGCGAACGACGAGCCGCAGCCGCAGGTCGTCTTCGCGTTCGGATTGCGGATGACGAACTGCGCACCGGTCAGCGACTCGCTGTAGTCGATCTCGGCGCCGGAGAGGTACTGCAGGCTGAGCGGGTCGACCAGCAGGGTCACGCCGTCGCGATCGACCGCGAAGTCGTCCTCGGCACGCTCTTCATCGAAGGTGAAGCCGTACTGGAAGCCGGAGCAGCCACCGCCGCTGATGTAGACGCGCAGCTTGAGCTCGGGATTGCCTTCCTCGGCGATCAGTTCGCGCACCTTGCCGGCCGCGGCCTGCGTGAACACAAGCGGCGCCGATTCTGCGTCGAGGTAGGTGGGAGTGAAGGTATCGGTCATGGCGGCAGGAATGCGGGAGCGAACGGAGAGATCGCGTCTGCGAGTGCCGATTTCAAGCTTCCGCCAAGGCGACCTTGCCGGTCGGCTCCGGCGACGGCAGGCGTCGCTGCTCGGCGTGGTACAGCATCTGGC
>JASLGB010000157.1 GCA_030150315.1 Dokdonella sp.
CGCGCTGCGGGCGCCGCGGCTGCCTTCGGGTTGCGCGGCGCGGTCGGCGCCGTGTCGGCGGGGATCTCGTCGACCTGCGGTGGCGCATAGCCTTGCAGCTTAAGTTGCTGCTGCTGCAGCGAGCCGCTGCAGGGGCGGTCCTGGAAACTGACCGAACCGTCTCTGGCCGTGCAGCGGAACGCCTCCGCTGCGAAGGCGAGCGACGGCAGGATGAGCAGGATCGGGGCGAGCAGGCGGAGAGGCGTCGGCATCGTCGGATAGTAACCGTGTCGCCACGGCTCCGCGTGAAGACAGCGGCCGTGGCGTCGCTGGCTCAGCGCGGCCGTTGCAGGCCGGGCAGGGAGGCGATGCGCGCGTATTCGCCTTGCGTGAAACGCGCTGGGTTGGCGAGCCAGTCCTCGAACATGCCGGTCGCGTCCTCGCCCCAGAAAAGGAGCCCGTCTGCCCACAGCGTCGGCACGCCGAACACGCTGCGTGCGATGGCGGTTTCGGTGTTCGTGCGCCGCGCAGCCTTTGCCGTTTCGTCGGCGATCGCGGCCGCCACGTCGTCGATGCCGAGCCGGTGGGCGACCGGCGCCAGTTCTTCCGCCGTGCTGGCCGCACGACCCTCGCGCCAGATGTGCTCGAAGAGAGCCGTGACCGCCTCCCAGCCGCCGCCCGCGGCGATGCACAGGCGCAGGGCGGCCAGCGGATTGAACGGATGCAGTGGCGGAAAGCGCAGCGTGACGCCGGCGCGTTCGGCCTTCCACTGTGTGAAGCGGTAGGTGAACTCGCGCTTGCCCGGAATCTCGGCCGGGCCGAGCTGGCCTTGGTGCTTGAGCAGTGCGCCGAGCACGATCGGTGTCGGCGCGATCGGGCTGCGTTCGGCGAGTGCGCGGACGCGCGGCAACTGCAGCCACGCGAACGGCGAGAGGAAGCCGAAATACCAGAGAGCTTGCGGCGTCGGCATCTCTTCGTCCTCAGTGCAGCGTCTTGTACACGTCCGGCTCGAACGCATCGACCGCGATGACTTCGTCGCGCGCGTCGCGGGCTTCGTTGAGCAGGTCGTATTCGTCGCCCGTGATGACGCCGGCGACCACGCCCAGGTCATCGAGCAGATAGCCGGGCGCGCGATCGAGCGTGCCGGCGCGTACCGCGTCGCGCAGCTTGGTTTCGATCGGAATGGCGCGCACGGCCTTGTCGAGCGCCGCCTCCAGCGCACCGAGACCCGGTTCGTCCGCTGGCGGCACGAACACGTCCGAGGTCAGCGTGCGGCGCGCCTCGCGGTCTTCCAGGATGTCGCGTGCGACTTCGCTGCCGAGTCGATCCGACGGCGGCCGGAAGCGCGCGCCGAGCGGAAAGATCGCCAGCTTCATCAATGCGCCGACCCAGCGCACGGGCAGGTTGTCGAGCACGCCGAGCAGGGCTTCCTGGATGCGGAACAGGCACAGCTCGGCCGACCAGCGCGCCAGCGCGTAGTTGGCGCGCGTCTTTGGTTCGTCGTGATAGCGCTTCAGCGCGCAACTGGCGAGATAGAGATAGGCCAGCGCATCGGCCAGCCGGCCGGACAGTTTCTCGCGCCGCTTCAGCGATCCGCCGAGCGTGCCCATGGCGCTGTCGGACAGGATCGTGAACGCGGCCGAGAAGCGCGACAGGTGCTGGTAGTAGCGGCGCATGTCCGGCGTGTGCGGCGTGCCGGCAAGGCGCGAGCCGGTCCATGCCAGCAGCTTGGCGCGCACGGCGCGCGTCACGAACAGGTTGAGGTGGCCGAAGATCGCGCGGTCGAACGCATCGAGGTTGTCGTGCGCGACGGCCTCGATTTCCTGCTGCACGAACGGATGGCAGCGGATCGCGCCTTGCCCGTAGATGATCATCGTGCGCGTGAGGATGTTCGCGCCTTCCACGGTGATGCCGATCGGCACCGCGTCCCAGGCACGCGCCAGCGTATTGCGCGGACCGCGCTGGATCGCGCTGCCGGCGCGGATGTCCATCGCGTCGGAAACGACCTGGCGCATGGCATCGGTGAGGTAGGCCTTGCAGATGTTGCCGATCACGGCGGGCTTCTCGCCGGCATCGAGCGCGCCGCAGGTCAACGCGCGCGCCGAGGTCATCAGGTAGGTCAGGCCCGCGATGCGCGCCAGCGGTTCCTCGATGCCCTCGAAGCGGCCGATCGGCGTGTCGAACTGCTCGCGCACGGTCGCGTAGGCACCACAGATGCGCGTGCACATCTGCGCGGCGCCGATCGACAGCGCCGGCAGCGAGATCGAGCGGCCCGCGGCGAGCGATTCCATCAGCATGCGCCAGCCCTGGCCGATCTGTTCGCGGCCGCCGATGACCGCTTCGTCGAGCGGCACGAACACATCGCGACCGACGATCGGGCCATTCATGAAGGGCACGCCCATCGGGTCGTGGCGCAGGCCGATTTCGATGCCGGGCAGGTTGCGCGGTACCAGCGCGCAGGTGATGCCGCGGTCTTCCTTGTCGCCGATCAGCTTGTTCGGATCCTTCAGTCGGAAGGCGAGGCCGATCAGGGTCGCGACGGGCGCCAGCGTGATGTAGCGCTTCTTCCAGTTCAGGCGCAGGCCGAGTACGTCGACGCCGTCGATCGTGCGCATTTCGACGATGCCTTCCGACTGCGTCGCCGCCGCGTCGGAGCCGGCTTCCGGGCCGGTCAGCGCGAAGCATGGAATCTCCTCGCCGCGCGCAAGGCTGCCGAGGTATTTCGCCTTCTGTTCGTCGGTGCCGTACTCCAGCAGCAGCTCGCCCGGGCCGAGCGAGTTGGGCACCATCACCGTCACCGCGGCGGTGACCGATCGCGTGGCCAGGCGCGTGACCACGCGCGAGTGGCCGAGCGCGGAGAATCCAAGGCCGCCGTGCTCTTTCGGAATGATCATGCCGAGGAAGCGCTCGCGCTTGATGAAGTCCCAGATTTCCGGCGGCAGGTCGCGCTGCTGGTAGACCTCCCAGTCGTCGATCAGGCGGCACAGTTCCTCCACCGGCCCGTCGATGAAGGCCTGCTCCTCGGCGCTCAGAGGAGACGGCTCGAACGCGAGCAGCTTGTCCCAGTCGGGCATGCCGCCGAACAGGTCGCCGTCCCACCAGACCGTGCCCGCTTCCAGCGCGATGCGCTCGGTTTCACCCAGTCGCGGCAGCACCGTGGCGAAGCGCGGCATGAAGAAACGCGAAACCAGTTCGCGCCGCAGGGCCGGAATGCCGAACACCGCCGCCAGCGTGATCAGCGCGATCGTCACGCCGGCGAACAGGCCCGGCGAAGTGACGCCGGTGATGCGCCACCCCGCCAATGCGATGCCCGCCGCGACGACCCAGGCGAGGAAGCCGAGTCCTCGGAAAGCGAGTGCGCAGAACGCAACGAGTGCCAGCAGCAGCGCAAACCACATCATGTCGCCATCTCCGGTTGATCGTTCGATTATGCCCGTGGTCATACCGCATCGGCGGTGAACGGCGCGCCGACGCCGGACTGTGCGGCGTTGCGCTCGCCTTGGGTGATGCGCGGCGATTGCCAGCGGGCGACGGTTGCGCGCCGCGGGCGTGAGCTGCGAACATTTCACGATGAAAAACAAGACCGATATCGTCAACAACTGGCTGCCGCGCTACACCGGCACGCCCCTCGAAGGCTTCGGCGAACACATCCTGCTGACCAACTTTGGCCACTACGTCGAGCTGTTCGCGCAATGGCACGACGTCGAGGTGCATGGCCGCGACCGGCCGATGCCGAACGCGACCGCCGACGGCATCACCATGATCAACTTCGGCATGGGCAGCCCGAACGCGGCGACCGTGATGGACCTGCTGTCGGCGATCGAGCCCAAGGCGGCGCTGTTCCTCGGCAAGTGCGGCGGTCTGAAGCGCAAGAACCAGCTTGGCGATCTGGTGCTGCCGATTGCCGCGATCCGCGGCGAAGGCACGTCGAACGACTACCTGCTGCCGGAAGTGCCGGCCTTGCCGGCGTTCCAGTTGCAGCGTGGTGTTTCCACCATGATCCGCGACCTTGGGCACGACTACTGGACCGGCACGGTGTACACCACCAACCGCCGCGTGTGGGAACACGACATCGCGTTCAAGGACTATCTGCGCAAGACGCGCTGCATGGCGATCGACATGGAAACCGCGACGATCTTTGCGGCCGGTTTCGCCAACCACATTCCGACCGGCGCGCTGTTGCTGGTATCCGACCAGCCGATGATTCCGGAAGGCGTCAAGACCGAGGCCAGCGACCGGGTCATCACGGCGAGCTACGTCGATGCACACATCAAGATCGGCATCGAGGCGCTCAAGCTCGTGCGCCGTCACGGGCGCAGCGTGAAGCACCTGCGTTTCGAGGAAGACATCGAGTAACCCGTTCGCCGCATGTCGGGCGCCGCGCTGGCGCGGCGCCGATTTCAGAAGGCGAGCAGGGCGTGCAGCGGGACATCGTCCTTCCAGCGGGCGCGTCCGCACAGCGCAGGCAGCTCCAGCAGCACGCTGGCTCCAATCGTTCGGGCACCGAGTTTTCCGATCAGACTGCGCGCTGCCGCCAGCGTGCCGCCGGTCGCCAGGACGTCGTCGACGATCAACACGCGCGCACCGGCCGCGAGCGTGTCGGCGCGTGCTTCCAGGCGATCGCGGC
>JASLGB010000181.1 GCA_030150315.1 Dokdonella sp.
GCAAGCGGTCCGCCAGCGCTGCACCAAAAATGAAGCCGCGTGCCTCGATGCCGCAGACGGCCTGCACATTCGCCTCGCGCCAAGGTGCGGCCATCCGTTCCAGACACAGCGCGAAGCCCTCCGCATCGGCCAGCAGCGGCGTCACGTCGCGGAACGTGACGCCGGCCTGCGGAAAATCCGGAACGGCGCGAATCAGCGATCGCATCGCCTGCACGGCTGCCGCGTCGTCGCACTGGGGTGTCATGGGATCAGTAGCGCGCGACGCCCGGATCGACTTCCAGCGCCCACGCATCGATGCCGCCTTCGACGTTCCACAAGTTGGTGAAACCGTGCTCGCGGAAGTGCTCGGCCGCGTTGCGGCTGGCATTGCCGTGATGGCAGATGAAGGCCAGCGGCGTGTCCTTCGGCAGCGCGGTCAGGCGTGCGTGCGTGTCCGGCGTCAGCACGTCGGCGGCGTCGATCTTCGCGATCGCGCGGTCCTGCTCCGGTCGCACGTCGATCAGCGTGATGTCGCCGGCGTCGAGGCGCGCCTTGAGCTGCTGCACGCTCATCGACTTGAGCACCTGCGGCGCTTCCGGCAGGAAGATCGCAAGACCCTCGCCATGCGGCGTCGCGGTCCAGTCGATGGTGGCGCCGCGTGCGCGCTGCGCGCTGGCCACGTCGAAGTGGAGTTCGAGACCGTTGGCATCGACCACGATGTCGGCATTGCCTGGTTCGCGCAGCTGGAACTGCGGGTTGAAGCGGCTATCGACGACGAGGAACAGCTTCATTTCGCCGGAATCGGCGAGCGCGCTGCGGATGCGCTCGGCCGCGGTATCGGAAATGGTGATCGTTGGCGGCGTGCGATCCGGTGCGGGCACGCCGAGCACATCGTGCAGTTCGCCCGAGTCGAACATCGACTGGATGATGTCCGAACCGCCGAGCAGTTCGCCGCGCACGTACAGCTGCGGAATCGTCGGCCAGTTGCCGAATTCCTTGATGCCGGCGCGGATGTCGGCATCGGCCAGCACGTCGACGGTGGCGTAGTCGGGAAGCAGCGAGTTCAGGCGGTCCGCGGCGACGGCCGAGAAGCCGCACTGCGGCGCGTGGCGCGAGCCCTTCATGAACAGCACGACGGGGTTGGCGGCGAGCAGCGCTTCGATGCGCGCGCGCGTGGCGGGATTGAGCGACATGATGGTGTTCCGGTGCGTGAGCGGGGAGACCGCCATGATACGCCGCGCGGACTGCCTGCGCCGGTGCTGCGACAGTGGCTACCGCCCGATCCGGCGCACGTGTTCGGCCATGCGTGCGGCCGTCGGCGGCGGATTCCGGCCGTCGTTCAGGCCGCGGCCGGCAGGGCCAGCGAGGGCGCGCATTGCGCCGGGCTGTACGCCAGCGACTGCGCCTGGCCGCTCCAGTGCAGCAGTTCGAGGGCGCCGTCCGCATGCTCGACCAGCGCCGTGCAATGCTCGACCCAGTCGCCGTCGTTGACGTACAGCACGCCGTCGCGCTCGACGATGCGGCCGAAGTGGATGTGTCCGCAGATGTGGCCGTCGAACCCGGCGCGGCCGGCATCGGTGGCCACGCGCGATTCGAAGTCGTCGATGAAGCGCCGCGCGCGCGCGATCGCCTGCTTGATGCGGATCGAAAGCGGCACGTAGCGCAGTCCGACGCGGCGGCGCAGTGCGTTCAGGCGGCGGCTGCCCGAGCAGACGACGTTCTGCAGCACGTCGCCGACGCGCAGCAGCCACGGCGGCGCGTCGTGTTCGCCGTCGAACTCGTCGCCGTGGCTGACGCGGTAACGCCGCCCGTCCGCCGCGACGTGCACCGCACTCAGCGCGATGTCAACGCCGCCGATGCGCTGGCCGGCGAGGCGGCGCACGTTCGCGTCGTGGTTGCCGGGGATGTAGATGACCCTGGTGCCGCGCGCGGCGATGGCGAGGACTTCCGAAACCACCGCGCTGTGGTCGGCGTGCCAGTACGGATGCCGCGCCATGTTCTCGAAATCGATGATGTCGCCCACCAGGTACAGGCGCTCGCACTGCATCCAGCGCAGGAAGCCGAGCAGGTAGCGCGCCTGGCAATCGGCAAGGCCGAGATGGACATCGGAAATAAAGACGCTGCGGAACGGTGGTCGCGTCATCGCCCTGGGCTCGAAGCGGGGATGCGGCATGGTCGGCTGCGCTCATCGCGGCCGTGTTGCGGCCGCGTTGCAGCGCGGTAACGCGGCACCGGGTGCATGCAACACCGGCGTCATGCGCCGCCGCTAGCGTGTGCGACGAGACCGGAGGAAGCCCGATGATGCCCGCGAACCTGCGCGACAAACTGGATCAGAAGATCTTCGACGCGATCTATTCGCGCAGCCTGGTCTACACCACCTGCTGGGAGGATCCGGCGGTGGACCGCAAGGCGCTTGCGCTCGGCGCCGACGACAGCGTGCTGGTCATCACCAGCGCCGGCTGCAATGCGCTCGACTACGCGCTGGAAGGTCCGCGCGTTGTGCATGCGGTGGATGCCAATCCGCGTCAGAACGCCCTGCTCGAACTGAAGCTGGCCGGCATCCGCACGCTGCCGTTCGACGATTTCTTCGCGATCTTCGGCGAAGGCTTCCATGACGGATTCGCCGGCCTCTACCAGCGCCATCTGCGCGAGCAGCTGTCGCCGTTCGCGCAGGAGTGGTGGGACCGGCACGCGGGCTGGTTCACCAGCCGCCGCGGCAGTTTCTATTTCCATGGCCTGTCGGGACTGGTCGCGCGCGGCGTGCGCGCGTGGTTTGCCGCGCGTCCGCCGCTGCGAGCGGCCATGGCCGACCTGTTCGATGCGCGCGATGTCGCCGAGCAGCGCGAAATCTATGCCGCGCGGATCGCGCCGCTGCTGTGGAGCCGGCCGCTCAACTGGCTCATTTCGCGCCAGTTCGTCATGAGCCTGCTCGGCGTGCCGCATCCGCAGCGCAAGCTGGTCGAAGCGCAGCACGACGGCGGGGTCGCCGGCTTCATCCGCAGCGCCGTGCAATACGTGTTCTGCGAATTGCCGCTGGCCGACAACTACTTCTGGCACGTCTACATGACCGGCCGCTACCGTCGCGACTGCTGTCCGGAATATCTGAAGCGGGAAAACTTCGAGCGCCTGCAGGGCGGTCTGGTCGACCGGGTCGTGCTGCACACGACCACGGTGACCA
>JASLGB010000218.1 GCA_030150315.1 Dokdonella sp.
GCGAGCACGCGCTCCATGCCGACCGCATCGAGGAAGCGCGCCAGCCCGCCATTCAGGGACAGCCGCACCAACATGCCGTCGCCGCGCGCATAGGTCGGCTGTGCGCTGCGAACGAAATTGTTGCGCGCCAGATACGCAACCACGTTGGCGTAGTCGTCCGCATTGTTGATGCCGCCGATCCATACCGTGGCTTCGCTGGGCACATCCGCAACGCCTTCTTCGCCCGCCGGCATGCCGGCGCCCGAGCGCTGCAGGATGCTGTCGACGGCCGCGCTGTCGAACTGCGCGACCAACTGGTAGCGGGCCGTGTCGCCACGGCGGTACTGGTACTGCAGAACGTAGCGTTCGGCCTGCTGCACCGCTTTCGCGACATCGCCGCGCGTCAGGATGTCGCTCTCGCCGCTCTGCTCGACCAGAACATTGGCGAAAGCCGCCTTCAACGCGACGGCGCGGTCGCCGTCGGACTGCGATTCGACCGGTGCCTCGCCGGTGTACGCTCCTGGCGCGGCGAGCGCGACGAAGGGCGCCAGCAAGGCCAGCGCGAGAACCAGCACGCGGCTGCGGAAAGGGAATCGCACGTTCGTACTTCCATTCACGGAAAGCGGGCTGCCAGTCTGCCGAAAGGGCGCGGGCGCGTCCATTCACCCGCTGCGACGAAGCGCGGAGGCGGGCCCGACGGCGCGCCGGTGTATCATGCGCGCCCCCTCATCTCCGCACCGCCATGTCCACCGACCAGGAAAGCCTCAGCTACCGTTCCGCCGGCGTCGACATCGACGCCGGCAACGAAGTCGTCGAACGCATCAAGCCGCTGGTCAAGCGCACCTTCCGGCCCGAAGTCATGGCCGGCCTCGGTGGCTTCGGCGCGCTGTTCGAGCTCGCCGGCCGCTACAAGGAGCCGGTGCTGGTGTCCGGCACCGACGGCGTCGGCACCAAGCTCAAGCTGGCGCAGCAACTCGGCCGCCACGACACGATCGGCATCGACCTGGTCGGCATGTGCGTCAACGACGTGCTGGTGCAGGGCGCCGAGCCCCTGTTCTTCCTCGACTATTTCGCCACCGGCAAGCTGCAGGTGGATACCACCGTCAGTGTGGTCGGCGGCATCGCGCGCGGCTGCGAACTGGCCGGCTGCGCACTGATCGGCGGCGAAACCGCCGAAATGCCCGACATGTATCCGCCTGGCGAATACGACCTCGCCGGCTTCACCGTCGGCGCGGTGGAAAAGTCCACGCTGGTGGATGGTGCGCGCATCGGCGCGGGCGACGCCATCATCGGCATCGATTCCAGCGGCGCGCATTCCAATGGCTACTCGCTGATCCGCAAGATCGTCGCGCGTGCCGGCATCACGCCCGACAACGGCGGCTTCGACCTCGATCTCGGCGGCGTCACGCTGGCCGATGCGCTTATGGCGCCGACCACCATCTACGTCAAGCCGATCCTCGGCCTGCTGCACGAGGCCGGCAAGCCGGCCATCCACGGCATGGCGCATATCACCGGCGGCGGACTGAAGGAAAACATCATCCGCGTCGTGCCCGACGCGCTCGGCATCGAACTGGACAGCAGCAGCTGGACGCTGCCGCCGGTGTTCGACTGGCTGCAGCGCGAAGGCCGCGTCGCGCGCGAGGAAATGTGGCGCACGTTCAACTGCGGCATCGGCTATGTGCTGATCGTCGCCGACGCCGACCGCGCCGCGATGATCGCGGAACTGGCTGCGCTGGGTCTGGCCGCGCGCCAGATCGGCCGCGTGGTCGCCGCGAACGGCGACGAGCGCGTGCGCATCGCCTGAGGCGCGATCGCCGATGCGCGCCCTTGCCCGCAGCGCCATCGCCCTGACGGCCTGCCTCGGCCGGCCTCCAGCCGGCGCAGGCAGGCCGATCGTCGTCAACGGCCGCGCCCCGCTGCGGCCGACCTGGCGCGGCCTGCGCCAGCGCAAAACCCTTGTCCCCGAACGCTGAGCAGACCTTGGCCCGCCTCCGAATCGCCACCCTCGCCTCCGGCCGCGGCTCCAACCTGCAGGCACTGATCGACGCGCAGCGCGCCGGCACGTTGCCGATCGAGATCGTGCTGGTCGCCAGCGACAAGCTGCAGGCGCCGGCACTGCGCCGCGCGGAAGAAGCCGGCATCCAGACGCTGGCGCTCGACCCGAAGAGTTACCCGACGCGCGCCGCGTTCGACGCCGAACTGTTCGCGCGCGTGGCCGACCACGCGCCGGACCTGGTCGTGCTTGCCGGCTTCATGCGCATCCTCGACGCCGCCGCGCTGGAGCCGTGGATGGGCCGCATGATCAATATCCATCCGTCCCTGCTGCCGAAATATCCGGGACTGCACACGCACCGCCGGGCGATCGAGGCCGGTGACCGCGTGCATGGATCGAGCGTGCACTTCGTGACAGCCGAACTCGACGGTGGGCCGGTCATCGCCCAGGCGGAAATTCCGCTGCTGCCCGGTGACACCCCCGATGCGCTGGCCGCGCGCCTGCTGGACGTGGAGCACCGCCTGCTGGTGGCCTGCGTGCGCGACCTTGCCGCCGCCCGCTTCACGCTGGACGGATCGCGGGTGATCGCATCCGGCACGCCGCTGGCGACACCGCTGCGGCTGCAGACTGACGATTCGCTCGCGTGAGCGCGCATTCAGGCGCTCGCCGCGACACTGCCGATTGCTATCGCCCTGTGGATACTCCTCGATGAAGACCCTGTTTTCCGGCCTGCTTGGCGGCCTCCTGTTCGGACTGATCGCCGGCACCGCCCTTTCCGCCACGCCGCCGGCGGTGCAGGCCTTCCGCGCCGAGTACGCGACCTACCGCAACG
>JASLGB010000342.1 GCA_030150315.1 Dokdonella sp.
TGGTCGAGCCCCCGCCGGCGGCCGAGATGCCGGCCTGCGGCGCTCGCGCGGAGGGCCTGGCGACCAGCGTCTCGCTGAGCGGGTCGATCGCGTAGCCATCCACTTCGATGCGGTCGCGCGTGGCATCCACGCGCAGCATCGGCGCCCGCAGTATGGCCAGCTTTTCGACTGGGAAGGCCTGCTCCCAGTGCACCGGCGTCTCCGGCACGCGCGCGCCCTTTTCGTCGATGCCGCGATCGAGCGAAAGCAGCACGTCGAATGCGAAGCTGTCGCGCGCGAACTGGTCGACCGTGCTGCGCGTCGTCGCGGGTGCGAACCCGGCGTAGCGCGCCAGCACCGGCGCCAGCGTGGCGACGTTGGCATCCGCATCGCGCGGGCCGGCGGCATCGATCTCGCGCGCCAGCAGGGCGGCGGCGCCGAGCACGTTGCAGCGGTCGTCGCTGGCGACGCGCGCCGCCGGTACGCCGAGCAGGCGCGCCGCGGCGCCGAGCTGGTCGGCGAAGCCGTTGCCGCCATACAGGCCCATCAGGCCGTGCGCCGCCGGCATGTGATGGTGGCTTTCCGCGTTGACCGCCTCGGACGGCGGCACCCAATGGGTCTGTGACCACGCAATCGCTTCAAGCACGCCCGGGGGAATCTGCGGATAGCGCGCATAGGCTTCGGCAAACAGCGACGGATACGCGGCGCGCTGCGCAACCAGCGCGACTTCCTCGGACTGCAGCCGCTCGGCCAGGGCCGCTTCCTCGGTCTGCGCAAACGCCGGGCCGGCCAGGGTGCAGGCCGCACAAAGCCCCACCGTCAACAGTGTACGAACGAACATGGAGATCTCCCCGATCTGTGGTTGGATGGGCGCGCCAGCCTCTCCCTGCGGGTCGCGCCCGTGCCGAACCTAGGCGTTTGGCCGGTGCGATTTCGTGTGCCGCGCCACAAACCCGGCCCGCTCGATGACGGCAGATGCCGGGGTTGTGCTGCCCTTCACATCCCGATTGGTCGGATAATCGCGTTTTGCAACGACAGTGGAGGACGGCGCCCATGCGCTACCTGCATACGATGATCCGCGTCCGCGACCTGGACGCATCCCTGAAATTCTTCTGCGACGGGCTCGGCCTGCGCGAGATGCGCCGCATGGAAAACCCGGCCGGCAAGTTCACGCTGGTCTTTCTGGCGGCGCCGGAGTCGCCCGATGCCGAGGTCGAGCTGACCGTGAACTGGGGCTCGACCGAGGACTACGGCAGCGCGCGCAATTTCGGCCACCTCGCGTTCGAGGTCGACGACATCTACGCCAGTTGCGCGCGTCTGGCCGCGATGGGCGTCCCCATCAACCGCCCGCCGCGCGACGGCCACATGGCCTTCGTGCGTTCGCCGGATCTGGTTTCGGTCGAGCTGTTGCAGAAGGGCGAACCGCTGGCTCCGGCCGAGCCGTGGGCGTCGATGCCGAACACCGGCGTCTGGTAAGCCCGGCGCGGACGGGCGCGACGGCCTCGTTGCCGCCCGTCCGGCATCGGCGGCGCGCGCTTCCCGCTGGCGGTCGGCCCGCGATGCGGCCGCGAATGCGTCGCCCACCGCCGCATTCCGGCCGCCCCTTTTTCGACAGGCTTGTTCTCCGACAGGACCCCGCATGAATTCTTCCGACCTGCCCGCGCTCGCGCAGCGCTACTGGCTTCCGGTGTACCAGCCGCGTCCCGTTGTGCTCGACCACGGCAAGGGCGCTCGCGTGTGGGATGTCGACGGACGAGACTACGTCGATTTCGGTGCCGGCATCGCCGTCAATTCGCTCGGACACGGCGACCCGGACCTGCTCGCCGCGCTGACCGCGCAGGCCGGCAAACTCTGGCATGCCAGCAACGTTTTCCTGACCGAGCCGCCGCTGCGCCTCGCCGAGGAGCTGGTCGCGGCATCCGGTTTCGCCGAGCGCGTGTTCCTGTGCAACTCCGGCGCGGAAGCGAACGAGGCGGCGATCAAGCTGGTGCGCAAGTGGGCCGCATCGCGCGGCCGTGCGCCGGAGCGGCGCGTGATCCTGACGTTCCGCGGCTCCTTCCATGGCCGCACGCTGGCGACGGTAACCGCGACCGCGCAGCCGAAGTACCAGCAGGATTTCGAGCCGCTGCCGCAGGGATTTCGCCACGCCGATTTCAACGGCATCGCCGACCTCGAGCGCGCGTTCGCCGCGGCCGATGTCGCCGCCGTGCTGCTGGAGCCGGTGCAGGGCGAGGGCGGCGTCACGCCGGCCACGCCGGAATTCCTGGCGCGTGCGCGTGCGCTTTGCGACGCGCACGATGCCTTGCTGGTGTTTGATGAAATCCAGTGCGGCATGGGCCGTACCGGCACGCTATTCGCGCACGCGCCGTCCGGCGTGCGACCCGACATCGTCACGCTGGCCAAGGCACTCGGCTGCGGCTTTCCGGTCGGCGCGATGCTGGCCGGGCCGGCCGTCGCCGAGGTGATGCAGGTCGGCGCGCATGGCAGCACCTTCGGCGGCAATCCGATGGCGGCCGCGGTCGCGCGCGTCGCCCTGCGCAAGCTCGCCTCGGACGATGTCGCCGCCAATGTCGCGCGCCAGTCGCAGGCGTTGCGCGACGGCATCGCCGCGATCGACGGCGACCGCGGATTGTTCGCGCTGGTGCGCGGGCGCGGCCTGATGCTCGGCGCGGTGCTGGCCGATGCGTACAAGGGCCGTGCCGGCGAGATCGTCGACCGCGCTGCCGCGCAGGGCCTGCTGCTGCTGCAGGCCGGCCCCGACGTGCTGCGCTTCGTGCCGCCGCTGACCATCACCGACGAGGAACTCGCCGAAGGCCTGCGGCGCTTCGCCTGCGCGCTGGCGGAATTCGCCTGATCGGCGCGTCGCGGCTGCGGCTGCCGCGGCGCGCGCTCAGCGCTCGTCGTCGTGGCGGCCGATGCGGAAGCGGCAGGCGTGGCCGCCGCGCAGCAGGCATTCCATGTGCTGTATCGGGCGTCCGCTGGCGCGCTGCATGAAGGCGAGGTCGAAGCGGCACACTTCCGGGTGCGCCCTGGCCAGCGCGTGGAAGACGCAGTTCCAGGCCTCGATCTGCATTCCCCCGTCGCGCCGCACCGCACCGGCCTCATAGCCCAACGCATCCAGCTGCGCGGCCAGCGACTGTGCGATGGCATCGTCGCTGGAGGTGTCGATGCGGCTGGCCGCGGCGGCACCGAGATCCGTTCCCAGCCGCGACAGCATGGCTTCCACTGCAGCGCTGCCCTCGCTGGCCAACTGCTGTTCGATCAGGCCGGCGGCGATCAGCGCGTAGTTGCGCGGAAACAGGTCGCGCCCGGCCGGCAGCAGCACGTAGCGCATCAGCGGTCGGCCCCCGCTCGGCTGTGCGCTGCCGCGGGCGACCAGACCCGCGGTGATCAGCGCGGTCAGGTGTTGGCGGACCGCGTTGTGGGTGACGCCGAGCGCCTCGCACAGGGTTTCCATGCTGGCTCCCTGTGGCGAAGCGAGCAGCGTGCGCAGCAGCTTGTGCTGTGTCTGGCCAAGCTGGCGCCAGCTCGTGATCGGTTTCATGCGGCCTTGTCGGGGAACTGCCTGGCCAGCGCGCTGGCCAGCGCATCGGCGATCGTGTCCATGTGCGCGCGCATCGCGGCCCAGGTGCGGGCCTCGGCCTGCATGTCGCCGCGCATGATTTCGCCGATCTGCGCCTGATGGTGCGCGCCATGCGCCATCAGCAGTCCGCGCACCGCGTCCTCGGGCAGGTACGGATTGGCCGCGGCGAGGAACTTCGCGATCGCGCCGGCGTTGTCGGCAAGGTCCTTGGCCGCCTGCGTCGCGGCGTTGCGGTCACCGGCATGTTCGGCGTTGGTCAGCGCCTGGACCGCGCCCCAGTGCGTACCGAGCAGTTTCAGCATCGCCTGGCCGGCGTCGGCACCGTAGAAGCCGGCCACCGCATCGGCGATCTGCCGCGCATTGTCGACCACCGCGGTGGCGGCCTTCCCGGCGTTGGCGCTGTCGCCAGCCTTCACCGCCAGAGCGTAGTCGCGCGTGTGCTGCACATGTCCCTGCCACAGGCCGCGCAACGCGGCGTCGAGCTTGGGCGCCACGCTTTGGGCGCTGGCCGGCGCGTTCGCATGGGCGTCGTGGCCATCGTGGGTTGCCGCGGAAACCGGGCTGATGGCAAGCAGGCCGCCGAAGCCGAGCGCGGCGAGGAGCGAGAGCAGGCATTTCATGATCCGTTTCTCCCGAGGACGCCGCGGGATGCGGCCCGTCCATTCTGCTGTCCGCGGAACAAAATGGAATATACGCATGTGCAAAGCCTGTTTCATCGCGTTTATCGGCGCATCCACCGGCGTCTGTTGGGCATCGGCGGGGGTCCGCCCTCCGTTTCGCTGGCGCCGGCTGCTTGCGCGATACGCGCGCTTGCCCGCGTTCGGACGGGCCGGTTTCGTGTAGTTTTCGCGGACGTGGCGCCCCCTGCGCCGCGAGGGAGAGACGGGATGAGTCGTTTTCTGCTGCTCGCCGCGGCATTGATGCTGGGTGGCTGCGCCGCCAACGTGAAGACATCCGGCGTCCCGGCGCCTGCGGCTGCCGTGACGACACCGCCGACGGCGATCGTCCTTCATCTCGACGGAAGCCCGGCAGCGACCGGCTCGAAGGACTGGTCGCGCCTGCAAGAGGTCTGGCAGGAATCGATGCAGTCGATCGCGACCAAGGCCGGCCTCGCGTTTTCCATGCAAGCCGATGCGGCTCCGTCGAACGGACGCAGTGGCGTGCTGGTATCCGTGCGAGTGGACAGTTTCCGCTACGTCTCCACCGGCATGCGCCTGGGCTTCGGCATCATGACCGGCAACGCGACACTGGATGCGACCGCCACGCTGCGCGATCTGGCCGATGGCCGCGAACTGGGCGAGCGCCGCTACAACACCAGCTCGAGCGCCTGGCAGGGCATCCTTTCGGCGATGACGGCCAAGCAGGTCGACGCGGTCAACCGGCAGATCCTCGCCGAAACCGGCACGGTCGCGCAGCCGCGCGGAAACTGACGGCGTCGAAGGGACAGCTCGCGGCGGCCGAAGGTATCGCAGGGCCGCCGCGGACAGCACGAGGCAGCGGATGGAATTGCGCGACGACACCGAATACGAAACCGAAATCGGCCTGCAGCTGGAAGGTCTGGCCAAGGCCAGCGGGCTCGATCTGGCCGGCCTGATGACCGGCTTGCAGGGCGAATTGCGCCAGATCGCGCGGCGCCAGCGCCGTCGCGGCACGGTCGGCGAAACGCTGTCGACCACCGCGCTCGTCAACGAGGCCTATCTCAAGTTCGCGTCTTCGCCGGAGCTGTTCGGCCGCATCGACCGCAACCACTTCCTCGCGATTGCCGCGCGCGCGATGCGCAACATCGTCATCAACCACGCGCGCGACCGCGTCGCGCAGAAGCGCGGCGGCGGTGCGATCCACGACAGCCTCGGCCAGCTCGATGCGGCCGATGCCGACATCGACGAGGCGGTGCGCCTGCTTGAACTGGACGACGCTCTGAAGCGCCTCGAAGCGGTGCGGCCGCGGCTCGCGCAGGTGGTGCAGCTGCGCTATTTCGCCGGCCTGTCCGAGGAGGAGACCGGCGAGGTGCTCGATCTGGACCGCAGTACCGTCCGACGCGACTGGCTCAAGGCGCGTGGCTGGCTGTACGAGCGGCTGCATCCGGACGCGCCCTGATGCGACCGCCCGACGAGGTCGCTTCTTCCACCGAATCGCTGCGGGAAGCCGACTGGCAGCGCCGCGAAGCACTGCTTGATCGCCTGCTCGACCTGCCGGCGGGTGAGCGCGAGGCATTCCTGGAGCAGGTCGCGCGCGAAAACGCGGACGATGCCCGCGCCCTGCGCGGCTGGCTCGGCGGCATCGAGCGTTCCGACGACTACCTCGTG
Source organism: Dokdonella sp. (assembly GCA_030150315.1). Taxonomy (GTDB): domain Bacteria; phylum Pseudomonadota; class Gammaproteobacteria; order Xanthomonadales; family Rhodanobacteraceae; genus Dokdonella_A. The sequence goes on from JASLGB010000342.1 coordinate 5,869, forward strand.
GCAAAGGCGCCCGGCGATCCGATCGGCCACGACGGCGAGATCGTCGGCAACTGGCGCGCGCTGCGGCCGATCGGCCGCGGCGGCATGGGCGAGGTCTGGCTCGGCGAGCGCGCCGATGGCCTGTTCTCGAAGAAGGTCGCGATCAAGTTCATCCGCGACGACCGCCCCGCGCTGGCGCGCAACATCGAATCCGAGCGGCGCATGCTGGCCGGCCTGCAGCACCCCGGCATCGTGCGTCTGCTGGACGCCGGCATGCTCACCGATGGCCATCCCTATCTGGTCACCGACCACATCGACGGCGTCACGCTGGATGCGTGGCTGATGCGCGACAAGCCGCCGCTGTCGGCGC
>JASLGB010000038.1 GCA_030150315.1 Dokdonella sp.
CGCCGCGACCGCTGTCGCCGATCACCCGCTTCGCATCGACCGCCTTGGCCAGCGCGGCGAAGTCGATGTGCCGTTCAGCGACAAACGGCCGTCGGCACCTTGCTCCGGGCCGCCATGGCGCGTCGTGGCCTCGCCCAGCGCCGGCGCGATCGCGGCGAGATCGCTGACAACTCCGGCTTGCGCTTCGGCGATGCCAAACGGCAACGTGCCTGGCTGCTTCAGGTCGCCAAGATCAAGGCGACCTGCAACGCCGCGGATGTCCACCGCCACGCCGCCGGCAACGGTTCCGCCCAGCACGCCGATGTCCTTGAGCGCGTCATGCGCGACCTGTCCGGCGACATCCGCGGCGTGTTTGACACCCTCGCCGGCCTGCTCGACCTTGGCGCCGGCCGGCGCTCCCCACGCGGTCAGGCCATGCACGATGCTGCCGCCGACATCCAGGCCCTTGCCAACTGCACGACCGCCGATACCGGCGATGCCGCCGGCGACCTTCGCGCCACATTCGACAACGCCGCCGGCGAGCTTGCCGGCACCGCGGGTCACATCACTCAGAAACCCGCCAATCAAGGGCACCTGCGAAAGGCCTTTCCCCGCGTCGTCCGCCGTCTGCCGAATGGCTTGGCCGGCCTGTCCGCCGGCACCGCTGACGACCTGGTTGGCCGCGTCGCCGGCGCGCGCCACGGCGTCCGCCGCAACGTCCAGCCCGCGGTCGACGGCCTTTCCACCCGCAGCGGCTCCCTGCAACACCTGGCCGGTGCCGGAACGCACGCCGCCAACGAGCGTTCCGCTGCCGCCGATGGCTGCCTGCGCGATCGTTCCGTTGGCCTCGCCGGAAGCCGCACCGAGACGCACGAACGGCGCTGCGGTACGCGCTGCCACGTCGAGGCCGCCGATGATCTCGTTCATCGACATGACTTCCGGGCGCGCCTGCCCATCGTTGCCGTAGGCGGCAATCTTGTGCTGCTGGCCGGCGGCGAGCGGCAGATTCGTCAAGTCGCCGGGCAAGGCCTGCTTGAAGAATGCGAAATCCGCCGGATCGATGCCCTGCTTCGCCAACTGCGCCGCGATCATCGGCTGCTCGGCGAGGCCGACAGCGCCCTTGATGCCATCGGCTATCGCGCGCGCGCCGCCGGGACTGATGCCATGCGCCGATTCCTGCAGTGACGTCAGCAGTTCGCCCTCGACCCGATAGCCGACCACGGACTTCGCGGAATCGAATGGTTTTTCGCCGTACTGCGCCATGAAGCGTTCGGCGGTTTGATCGTGCAGGCCGGCGGCGTTGAACGTGGTGGCCTTGGCGCCCGTGACGGCCGAAGCCGCCGAGGCGAGACCGCCGCCCAGCGAATGCCCCCTGATCTCGAAGTTTCCATCCGTTGCACGATTGAGCTTTTGTGCGTTCGACATCGCGCGATCGTAGTAATCGGTCGGCTGGCCCACGCCCTGCTTGCCGTTGGCGGTCCAGTCACGCAAGTCGCTGGTGGAGCCGCGGAACGCCAGCACCGGCTTGGCGTCGGCGCCGAAGATGCTCTTGTCCGGCAGATACAAGTTCGGCACGGAATCCGGTCGCATCCTGCCCCGGATAAAGGTCGGCGCGACTCAAGCCGTATTCGGCCAGCTGCGTATCGCTGAGCGAGCTCGCGCGCGTCCAGCCAACCGGGGGCTTGGCCGCTTCGATGTTGTCGAAGTGGTACACATCGGCGGCCAGCTTGGATTTTTGCAGGGCATCGTATTCGCCACGCAGGCGCTCGGCCGTGGCCTTGAGTTCGGGGTTGCCGGTTTCCTTCGCCTTGGCTTCCGCCTGGTCGAGCAGTTCGCGCTGCGAACACAGGTCGTTGGCCAATTGCGCACGCGCCGCGTCGTCCCCGACCTGCATCTGGCGCGGCGTGGCGGACGGCAATGGCGCGGGCGTACCTGCAGCCGGCTGATCGGTCGCGCCATTGGGCAGAGGTGTCTTGATCGAGACCGATTCCGCCAGTGCGCCTCGCGTGAAGGCCGAAATTCCGTCTGCTGCAACGCGCATGGCAGCTCTCCCGTATCAGGAGTCCATGCTAACCGCCTGCCCTTGCAGGGGAATTTGGGGTTAACCCGATTTCAGGCGCGTACGCCAGCTCAACGCGGGAAACGCACCAGCACGCGCTGCCCGATGCGGAGCGAGGCATCGGACAGCTCCAGCACGCACTCGACGTCGGTCGCGCCAGCACGCTCAAGCGGGTCATCGGTGAGCCGGCTGGGGCCAAATACCTCGCCCACGCGCAGGACACGCGCGGACACCGGCTGTCCCTGGTCGGAATCGCGCACGACCTCGGCCACCATTCCCGGCTTGATCAGGTCGACATAGGCCTCGTTGAGTTCGGCGCGGACGATGCGCGCGCGATCGGGCAGCAGCTGGAACAGCTCGGTACCGGCCTGCGCCGAGACCGTGTCGCCGACGTGGGCCGAGCGCCGCACCACGCGACCGGAAACCGGCGACACGATGGTGCGCGCATCGACTTCGGCCTGCGTTTCCGCAACGCGCTGGCGCGCCACGCGCACCGCCGCCTCGGCAGCAGTGATTTCCGCCTTGAGCACGGCCAGCAGCGCCCTCGCAACGTCGGCAGACTGGCCAGTGGCCGCACCCGCGCCGGCCGCCTCGCGCAGGCGTTCGGCCTGCTGGCTCGCCTGCGGCAGCTTCGCCTTGAGTACGCCGACCTGGGCCTCGGCCTGGGCCTGCGCGGCTTCGGCGGCGGCCTCGGCGATCCTGGCCTGGCGCGGATCGATCACCGCCAGCACGTCGCCCTGCTTGACGGCATCGCCGTCCTCGACCCGGATCTCGTCAATGCGGCCGTCGCGCGCGGCGACCACGCGCACGAGTCCGCCTTGCACATCGACCTGGCCACGCGCCATCGCCAGATAGGCCGAGTCGACGGCCGCCGGTGCAGTGCCCGTCGACGCGGAGTCGGCCGGCTCGGATGAGCAGCCCGAAACGGCCAGTGCAAGCGCAAGAATTAGGGTTCGGACGAGCGGCGAGAGCATCGAAAATCCTGTTCTGGGCGAAGCCGATGCGGCTGATTTCCGCGAGCGGCGCAGCATAACAAACCCGGCAAGACGGCCTTGGCGCAACGGCGCCACGCTCACGTCGCCGCCGCCGGCAACGCGCGCGAATCGGACAGGATGCGGCCATCTTCCATCGCCAGCACGCGGTCGGCGTGCGAGATCAGGCGCGGATCGTGGCTGACGCACAGCACCGTCGCATTGTGCGCGCGGGCGATGCGATGCAGCGTGTCGATCACGATCTGGCCATTGGCCGCATCCAGCGCGCTGGTCGGCTCGTCGGCGAACACCAGTTGCGGCTCCTTCGCCAGCGCGCGCGCGATCGCGACGCGCTGCTTCTCGCCGCCGGACAACTCCGCCGGCTTGAGGTGCATGCGGCTGGCAAGGCCGACTTCTTCCAGTGCGGCCATGGCGCGACGCCGCGCCTGGGCATCGGAAATGCCGAGATAGCCAAGTGGCAATGCCACCTGCTCGATCGCGTCCAGTGCTGGAAACAGGTTGAAGCCCTGGAATACGAAACCGGTGTGGCGCAGCCGGAAACGCTCGCGCTCGCGCGCGGACAGCCGCGCCAGATCCTGCCCCAGCGCCACCGCGCGGCCGCCGTCCGGTCGCAACAAGGCACTCAGGATGGCCAGCAGCGTGCTCTTGCCGCAGCCCGACGGCCCCGACACCAGGGTCAGCTCGCCCGCAGCCACTTCCACCGACAGACCGCGCAGCACCTCGGTGCGCACCGCTCCGGTGACGAAGGTCTTGCTGAGGTTGTCGGCGAGAAGGGCAATGTCCATCGCGTCAGCGCAGCAGCATGGCGGGGTCGGCGTGGCGCAGCGCGCGCACCGCCATCAGGCCGGAAACGAGGGCGATGCCCATGACCGCGGTGGCGCAGATCGCAACGGTGAGCGGATCCAGCTCCACCGGCACGTCGCGGCGATAGGCCAGCGCGATGATCAGCGCCGTGACGATGCCGCCGATCACCAGACCGCACGCACCGACCCAGGCCGATTGCGTCACCACCACGCCGCGCAGGGAGCGGAAACCGACACCGAGCGCATGCAGCGTGGCGTACTCGCGGATGGAACCGGCCACTGCGCCCATCAGCGTCTGGCTGGTGATGACCGCGCCAACGAGAAACACGACACCAGCGAGGAAGATCACGCCAAGGCCGGCGCCGGTCTCGAACATCCAGTAGGTCACCGCGCGGTGCGCGAACGCCGGCTGGGTCCAGATTTCGTAGCGGCGCGCGCCGGTCGGCTGCAACCGGCGGCGGACTTCGTCGGCGTTGGCCGCGTCGCGCAGCTTGACCACGTAATAGGCCACCTCGTCGCGCGGATTGTCCGCCTCGAGCCGGCGCGCCGTATCCAGCGAGGTCAGGATATTGACGCCGCCGAGCGCACGCAGGCCGCTGCCGACGCCGACGATGCGCACCCGCTTGCCGTTGATCGCCGCCTGCGCGCCGACGTCGAGGCCGAGCTTGTCGAGATCGGCGCGATCGATGATGACGCTGTCGGGCTGGTCCAGCCTGGCGCGCAGTTCCGGCGCCAGCACGTCGGAAAACATCATCGCGTCCGGCCGCGTGTCGATGCCGGAAATGAA
>JASLGB010000047.1 GCA_030150315.1 Dokdonella sp.
CACGCGTGGCCGGAAACCGACTCCACCGCGCCGTTCACCTGCGAGCACCTCGGCAGCGACGCCAACGCCACCGACCTGTGCATTCCGCTGTTCGCGCAGGGCACCACCATCGGCACCCTGCAGCTCTCGCGCAGCGCCGAGCTGGACCGGGAGACGCGCAATGCCGCCGTGGCCGCAGCCGAGCAGGTATCGCTGGCCATCGCCAACCTGCAGCTGCAGGAAACGCTGCGCACCCAGTCGCTGCGCGATCCGCTGACCGGCCTGTTCAACCGCCGCTACCTGGAAGTGTCGCTGGCACGCGACCTGGCCCGCGCGATCCGCAACAGCCATGCGCTGGCCGTGCTGATGCTCGACGTCGACCACTTCAAGCGCTTCAACGACCAGCACGGCCACGACGCCGGCGACGCCTTGCTGGCGCAGTTCGGCGAATTGCTGGCCACGCTGTCGCGCAGCGAGGACGTGGTCTGCCGTTACGGCGGCGAGGAATTCACGATCGTGCTGCAGGAGGCGGACGCCGCGATCGCGCTCGATCGCGCCGAAGACATCCGCCGCAACGTCGAGGCGATGCAGGTATTCCATCGCCAGCAGAGTCTCGGCCAGGTCACCGTGTCGATCGGCATCGCGTCCTATCCGATGCACGGCGACACGCCGGTGCAGCTGCTGCGCCGGGCCGACCGCGCGCTGTACGCCTCCAAGAACGACGGACGCAATCGCGTCAGCGTCGCCGACCGTACCTGAGTTGCCGCCGCCGGCTCAGCCGGCGCGACGGCGCAGCCACAGCGCGCGCAACGGCAGCGCCACGCAGAGCACGCCGAGGAAGGCGCCGTAGGCGTACAGGGTCGCGACGATCTGCTTCCACATCGGGCCGCCCTTTCCGACGCCGATCTCGCTAGAGTGGAATCCCCAGCGCATCGCCTGGATGCTGAGCACCGCCGCCGTGGCGAGCACGAACAGGTCGGCCAGCCAGCGCAGCGCACCGCGCGGACGGCGCGGAAACGCGCAGTACAGCGCGGCGACGATCAGGAACGTCGGCAGGAACAGGATGAACGACAAGCCGGTTTCAAAGAATGCGTTCATGCCGCCTCAGTCGATGACCAGGCCGTGCATGGCCTCGACATCGGCCACGCCGAGGCGTGTATCGCGGCCGCCGAAGCGCGCCCGCGTGTAGTTCACCACGGCGGCGATTTCCGCCGCATCCAGCTGCTGCACGAAGGGCGGCATCGAATACGGCCGCGGATTGCCGGGCGTGGTTGCCGGCGAACCGCCATACAGCACCAGGCGCACGGCATTGATCGGATCGGGCGCCGTCATCGACGCCGCATTGCGCAACGGCGGATAGGCGCCCGCCTTGCCTTCGCCGTCCTTGCCGTGACAGCCGGCGCATTCCTGCACGTAGACCTGCGCCCCCTTGCCGCCGGGAACATCGCCGGCCATCGCCACCGTCGGGAGCGGACGCAGGGGGCTCGGCGGCAACTCCTTCAGATACCGCGCCATCGCCAGCGCGTCATCCGCGGTCAGCGCCTGCAGGCTGGTGTAGACGACTTCGGCCATCGGGCCGTAGGCGGTGCCGTGCTCGGAGGTGCCGCTGCGCAGATAGTCGGCGAGCTGCTGTTCGGAGAAGCGCTCCAGCTGCACCGAATCCAGCGGTGAGGCGTACCAGCCGATGCCCGGAATGACGCCACCGGCAAGATGCCCCCGCGGCGCCAGGGAACCGCGCTCGGCGCGCGCGCTGTGGCACATCGCGCAATGACCGAGGCCCTCGACGAGGTAACGGCCGCGATCGTCCGGATCGATGCGCGTGGAATCATCCGGGCGGTAGTACAGCATGCGCCAGCCGATCAGCGCCGTGCGCGAATCGGCCGGCGCCTGCAAGCGGTTGGCCGGCGCCTCGCTCGCGCTTGCCGGCTGCGTGCGCAGCCAGGCGAAGATCGCATCGAGGTCGTCATCGGCCACCTGCGCGAAATGCGCGAACGGAAAAACCGGATAGAGCACGCCGCGCCGCGACACGCCGTGGCGCATCGCGTGCACGAATTCCTCGGCCGACCAGTCGCCGATGCCATGGCGCGGGTCCGGTGTGATGTTGGTGCTGTAGAGCACGCCGAGGCCGGTCTGGAAGGCACGGCCGCCGGCAAGCGCATCGCCGCCACGCGCGGTGTGGCAGGACGCGCAGTTGCCCAGCCGCGCCAGATATTCGCCGCGTGCGAGCGTCGCCGCGTCGGTCGCGATCGCGCGCCCCGGCCCGCTCGGCACGTGGTAGGGAGCGAAGCCGCCCTGCAGCATGAACAGCACGCCGCTGATCGCGACCGCCGCCAGCAGGAACGGCAGCAACACCATCGAACCGATGAAAAGAATGCGCCGCGTGCTCATCGTGCGCCCTCCGGCTGCATCGCGCCGCAGGCCACCGGCAAGGCGAAGCTGCCGGCCGGCGCCGGCCGCGTTCCCTCGGGATTGGGCTGCTGCGACAGCCAGGAGGCGACCGCGCGGATGTCCTCGGGCGCGATCGCGTTGGCGACATCGTGCATGCAGTCGGGCGCCAGCGACCGGCGCGTGGAATTACGCCAGTGGCCGAACTGCGCCACGATGTAGTCGGCCGGCAGGCCGACCGTGGCCGGAATGCCCGGCTCGAGTCCGGCCAGGTTTTCGCCGTGGCAGGCGCTGCAGGCCGGCAGCCCGCGCGCCGGATCG
>JASLGB010000016.1 GCA_030150315.1 Dokdonella sp.
GCGACGTGGTGGATCCGCCAGGCCATCACGCGCTCGATCGCCGACCAGGCGCGCACCATCCGCATTCCGGTGCACATGATCGAGACGATCAACAAGTTGAACCGCATTTCCCGCCAGATGCTGCAGCAGTTCGGCCGCGAGCCGACGCCGGAAGAGCTAGCGGTGAAGATGGAAATGCCCGAGGACAAGATCCGCAAGGTGCTCAAGATCGCCAAGGAGCCGATCTCCATGGAAACCCCGATCGGCGACGACGAGGACTCGCATCTCGGCGACTTAATCGAGGACGCGGCGATCGTCTCGCCGGTCGATTCCTCGACCAACATCGGCCTGATGGAAACGGTGCGCGACGTGCTCGGCGGCCTGACGCCGCGCGAAGCCAAGGTGCTGCGCATGCGCTTTGGCATCGACATGAACACCGACCACACGCTGGAAGAGGTCGGCAAGCAGTTCGACGTCACGCGCGAGCGCATCCGCCAGATCGAGGCCAAGGCGCTGCGCAAGCTGCGCCATCCGAGCCGCTCGGAGCAGCTGCGCTCGTTCCTCGATCTCGAGTAACGTCTCCGGCCGTGCGATGACTGCCGGGCGCGCGTTGCGACGCGCGCTCCGGCAGATGATCGATCGCCGGCTTTCCGATCCTCCTGCGGGCCTGTAGCACAGCGGTTAGTGCAGGGGACTCATAATCCCTTGGTCCTCGGTTCGAATCCGAGCGGGCCCACCATTCTGCAGCCGATGAATACGAACTCCCCGGGCGAGCTGCCCCTGATCCAGCTCAAGACCGAGCGTCGCTCCACTCATCCGTGGATCTTCCAGAAGATGGTCGAGAAGCCGGCGGTCAAACCCAGGCCCGGCACCATCGTCGACATCGTCGACCGGGAAGGGCGCTTTGCCGGGCGCGGCTTCTACAACGGCCATTCGCGCATCGCCTTGCGCGTGCTGACCGCCAACCCCGACGAGGCCGTCGACGAGGCGTTCTTCGCGCAGCGCATCGCCGCGGCGGTTGCGCTGCGACGCGAAGTGCTCAAGCTCGACGAAGTCACCGACGCCTATCGGCTGATCCATTCCGAAGGCGATGGCCTGTCCGGGCTGGTGGTCGACCGCTTCGCCAACACGCTGGTGATCGAGTACTTCTCGGCCGGCATGTTCAAGCAGCGCGATCTGATCCGGCGCTGCCTGCTCGATCATTTCCCCGGCGCCGACCTGTACTGGTTCGCCGAAGAGCATGTGCAGAAGCAGGAAAGCTTCGACTGCGGCATTCCATCGGCACCCGAGCCGACCGTGATCCACGAGCACGGCGTGCAGTTCCACGCAGCGCCGGGCACCAAGCACAAGACCGGCTTCTTTGCCGACCAGCGCGACAACCGCAAGATCCTGTCCACGTTCTGCGAGGGCAAGCGCGTGCTGGACCTGTGCTGCAACTCCGGTGGCTTTGGCATCTACGCGAAGGCGATCGGCGGCGCGAGCGAGGTCACCGGCGTCGATCTGGACGAGGAAATCCTCGCCATCGCGGAGAAGAACGCGCGCCTGAACAAGGTGAAGATGCGCTTCGTGCAGGCCGACATCTTCCATTGGCTGCGCGACGGCAAGAAGGATCCCTACGACGTTGTCATCCTCGATCCGGCCAAGATGACGCGCGACCGCGAGCAGGTGATCCCGGCGCTGAAGAAATACCTCGACATGAACAAGCTCGCGCTCGGCGCGGTCAAGCCGGGCGGCATCTTCCTGACCTGCTCGTGCACTGGCCTGGTCAGCGAGGAGCAGTTCCTCGACATGCTGCGCCGCGCCGCGTTCTACGCCGGCCGCACCGTGCAGGTGCTCAAGGTCACGGGCGCCGGCGAGGATCATCCGTGGCAGGCGCACGTGCCCGAATCGCGTTACCTCAAGGCGGCCTTCTGCCGCGTCATCGACTGATCACGCAAACTGCTTCGCGCCGCCGATGCGGTCGGCGCGTTGCGGCAGGGCGCATCCATCGGCCTGACGCCGATGCACTGTCGCGAGGGCGGCCGCGTGTCGAAGAACGCTCCGCACGGCGCTGTCACGCCTGACCTGCGTGCCGCGGGCTCAGCGTGCCGAGGACGGACGCGTGGCTGGAATGCGATCGGCCAGCATCAGGTCGGCATTGTCGGCCTGACCCTAGCGCTGGTGCGGGATGCGCAGCGTCGTGCCCGCCGGCAGTTCGCGCCGGCGCTGGCGCCATTGCGGCAGGCCGCGCTCCTTCACCGGCTGGCCGTCGATCGCGCTGAGGACATCGTCGGCGTGCGGGCCGGCGCGGACGCCGGCGCTGTCGGTCCCCACGTCCGCCACCTCCATCAGCGTTTTGCCGGCGTTGTCGATGGTGACGCCGAAGCGGCGGAACCCCTCTTCGCCGACCAGTCCGTCGGCCTCCACGCCTTCAACCGCCGGCAGTTCACCAGGGTCGATCGGACGCCACAACCGCACCCGCAGCGGGCCTGAAAAGCGCCTGCGCCTGCACTACCGGCCCAGCGACACGCCGACGGCGAAGGCGGTCGGGCGCGCCGCTGCCAGCCAGTTGCGCATGAGCGGGCGCGACTTCGAGCGCGCGCTGGCCGATCCCGCCAGCGTGGTCGACGGCGAGCAGCGCGAATTGTGGGCGGCACGCAGCAAGGGCTGGGTCGGCGCGGCCGAGCTGGCCGAGATCAACCGCCTGCTGACGCGGGTGCTCGATCTGCTGCATCGGCCAAAGGCGGCGCGCGGCGACAAGCTCATCGCGCTGTCGTGGATCATGGCGCCGCTGGCGCCGCAGCCGGCGCGGCGCACGGCGGCGCGCAAGCCGGCGTCGCCGACGCCGCGCAAGCGATCCGGCTGAAGTCCGCACCGCGCAAGCGCGGCCATTCGCGGGCACGCTGCTAAACTGCGCGTTTGCCGGCGCCCGCCCATTCCCCACGCGCGGGCTTTTGGAGATCAAACGCATGACCGCTTCGAACACCCCGGAAGTCACCCGCGACGAGGCCGAGGAAGCCGTCCGCACGCTGTTGCGCTGGGCAGGCGAGGACCCGCAACGCGAAGGCCTGATCGATACGCCCAAGCGCGTCGTCAACACCTACCGCGACTGGTTTTCCGGTTACGAGATCGATCCGGCCGAATACCTCGGTCGCACGTTCGAGGAAGTGGCTGGCTACGACGAGATGATCGTGCTGCGCGACATTCCGTTCGAGTCGTTCTGCGAGCACCACATGGCGCCGATCATCGGCCGCGCGCACGTCGGCTATCTGCCGAGCGACAAGGTGGTCGGCATCTCCAAGCTGGCGCGCGTGGTCGACGCCTACGCGCGCCGCTTCCAGGTGCAGGAAAAACTGACCGCGCAGATCGCGCACTGCATCGGGTTGGTACTCAAGCCGCGCGGCGTTGGCGTCGTCATCGATGCCACGCACCAGTGCATGACCACGCGCGGCGTGCACAAGCGCGGCGTGTCGATGATCACCAGCCAGATGCTGGGCACGTTCCGCGAAGACGCACGCACGCGGGCGGAATTCCTGCGTTTCATCGACATCGACAGCCACAGCCGCTGATCCGCCGAACGCGCCACGCCTCCGAAGGACCCGCTTGAACCTTCCATCCAATCCGCCGCGCCGCGCCGCGCTGGCCTTCATCTTCGTGACGGTGCTGATCGACATCCTGTCGTTCGGCCTGATCATTCCGGTGCTGCCGCACCTGATCGAGGGCTTTCTCGCCGGCGACGTGCCGCGCGCGGCGATCTGGTATGGCTGG
>JASLGB010000042.1 GCA_030150315.1 Dokdonella sp.
GACTTCCGCCGCGACCGCCAGCAACGCATCGGCGCGGAAGCAGAACATGCCCGAGTTCCAGACGTAGTCGCCCGAGGCGACGTAGCTTTCCGCGGTCTGGCGGTCGGGCTTCTCGACGAAGGCACCCACGGCGCGGCCCTCGCGGCCGGCGATCGCCTCGCCCATGCGGATGTAGCCAAAACCCGTTTCCGGATGCGTCGGGCGGATGCCGAACGTGACCAGCCAGCCGTCCTGCGCCAGCGCCGCAGCGCGCCTTGCGTCGGCGGCGAAGGCATCCAGATCGCGGATCAGGTGGTCGGCCGGCAGGATCAGCAGCGTCGCGTCAGCGCCGACGTGCTGGCGCGCATGCAGCGCCGCCAGCACCACCGCCGGTGCGGTATTGCGGCCGGCCGGCTCCAGCAGGAAGGGCAGCAGATCGAGGTCGGCCTGCGCATGCTGCGCGTATTCGTCGCGGGTCAGGAAGTAGTAGTCGCGCCCAGTGACGGTAAGCACCGGCGCGCCATCGGCGCAGCGCAGTGCACGGTCGAGCGTCTTGCGCAGCAGCGATTCGCCATCGCCCATGCGCATGAACGGCTTCGGATAGGCGCTGCGCGAAACGGGCCAGAGTCGCGTACCGGCACCGCCGGAAAGGATTACGGGAACGAGCATCGAAATCTCCAAACGTCTCGAAAAACGCCGATCAGGCGGCCTGTCGTCGTTTCGACGGCAACCGGATTCCAGTCTGTTTCTGACGCATGGCAGGGAAATCGAACCGCGACCGGCGCGCGCCGATCCGGGTCGGGATGCCTTGCCTGCGCCGCCGGACAAGCCGGCATGGCGCCTTTCCGAAGAAACCTCCGGCGTGTTCAGTGACGCGCGAGACTGTCCAGAACTTCGTCCAGGCCCATGCGCCAAGGCGGCAATTCTAGCCCGAATGCGGATTTCAGCCCTGCGCCGTCCAGCACGGAATACGCCGGACGCGTGGCGCGAGTCGGGTAATCGGCCGAGGCAATCGGTCGCACCAGCGGCGCGCGCGCGAGCAGCCCGCGCCTGACCGCACCGGCGAGAATCGCCTCGGCGAAATCGAACCAGCTGCATTGGCCGGCGGCGACCAGATGGAACACGCCGTCCACCTTGTGCGCCATCGCCGTTCGGCGCGTGATGACCTCTGCGGTCGAGCGCGCGATCCAGTGTGCCGGCGTCGGCGCGCCGATCTGGTCGGCGACGACGCGCAACTCGTCGCGCTCGGCACCAAGGCGCAGCATCGTGCGCAGGAAGTTGTGCCCCTGCCCGGCATAGACCCAGGCGGTGCGGAACACCAGATGCGCCGCGCCGCTGCGCGCGAGCGCCTGTTCGCCGGCGCGCTTGCTGCGCCCGTAGACGCCGAGCGGCGCGGTCGCATCGTGCTCGCGATACGGCCGCGTGCCGTGGCCGTCGAAAACGTAGTCGGTCGAGTAGTGCAGCACCAGCGCATCGTGCGCCTGCGCCCACTGGCCGATCTCGCCGAGCGCGAGATGGTTGATGCGATCGGCCAGCTCCGGCTCGTCCTCGGCGCGATCGACCGCGGTATGCGCCGCGGCATTGACGATGATCTCGGCCTGCGCCGACGCCAGCGCGGCGCGCAGCGATGACGGATCGGCCAGATCGGCGGCGAGACAGGGCATGCCATCGGCCAGCGTGCCGCCGCGTGTCGCGACCACCAGTTCACCCAGCGGCGCCAGTGCCGTGCGCAGCTCGTGCCCTACCTGTCCGTTGGCGCCCAGCAGCAGGATCTTCACGGCGCGGCGGCGAAGATCGGCAGGCGTTCGCGCGGAACCTCGGCGAGGAACGGCGCCTTCGCGTCCTTGTCCGACAGCGAGGGCTGCGCGATCGGCCAGTCGATCGCCAGGTAGGCGTCGTTCCAGCGCAGGCTCGCGTCAGCGGTCGCGTCGTACAGCGCGGTGCACTGGTAGGCAAAGGTCGCGTGTTCGCTCAACACCGCAAAGCCGTGCGCGAAGCCTTCGGGTATCCAGAAATGGCGCTTGTTTTCCGCCGACAGGATGGCTGCGGCCCATTGGCCGAAGGTCGGCGAGCCGAGGCGGATATCGACCGCGACGTCGTAGACCTCGCCCTCCAGCACGCTGACGAACTTGCCCTGCGGATTGGGCCACTGGTAATGCAGGCCACGCAGCACGCCGCGCGCCGAGCGCGAGACATTGGACTGCACGAAGCGCAGGTCGAGCCCGACATCGGCGAATTTGCGCGCATTGAAGCTTTCGTAGAAGAAACCGCGCGCGTCACCGAACACGGCCGGCTCCACTACCACAACACCCGGCAAGGAGGTTTCGATGATCTTCACGCCATGCGCCCCTGCGTCGCCAGGCGCATCAGGTATTGGCCGTAGCCATTCTTGGCCAGCGGCTGCGCCAGGCGCAGCACCTGCTCGGCGTCGATCCAGCCCCGCTCGAACGCGATCTCCTCCGGACAGCACACCTTCAGGCCCTGCCGGTTCTCGATCGTCTCGATGAAGTTCGAGGCTTCCGTCAGCGACTCGTGCGTTCCGGTATCAAGCCAGGCGTAGCCGCGGCCGAGTTTCTCCAGCATCAGCGAGCCGTCATCGAGATAGCAGCGGTTGAGGTCGGTGATTTCCAGCTCGCCGCGCGCCGAAGGCCGCAGCGAGTCGGCGAAGTCGCAGGCGCGCTCGTCATAGAAGTACAACCCGGTCACGGCCCAGTTCGAGCGCGGCTGCGCGGGCTTTTCCTCCAGCCCGACGACCTTGCCCTGTGCGTCGAACTCGGCCACGCCGTAGCGCTCCGGATCGCGCACCCAGTAGCCGAACACGGTCGCGCCCTGCGTGCGCGAGGAGGCATTGCGCAGCGCCTCGGTGAGACCGTGGCCATGGAAGATGTTGTCGCCGAGGATCAGGCAACTGGGCTTGCCGTCGACGAACTCGCGGCCGATCAGGAAGGCCTGCGCCAGACCGTCGGGCGAGGGCTGTGCCGCATAGCGGATCGACATGCCCCACTGCGAGCCGTCGCCGAGCAGGCGCTGGAACAGCGCCTGTTCGTGCGGCGTATTGATGACCAGCACATCGCGCACGCCGGCCAGCATCAGCGTGGACAGCGGGTAATAGATCATCGGCTTGTCGTACACCGGCAACAGCTGCTTGCTGATCGCCTGCGTCAGCGGGTACAGCCGCGTGCCGGAACCGCCGGCGAGGATGATGCCTTTCTGGGTAGCCACGCTTGTTCTCTTGTTGAACGGGAGTCGTCGCGAAAACCGGTCGATTCTAGCCGTTCACGAAAACCGGCACGGCCACCGACCCCGTGGCCGTGCCGCGGAAGGCGCGACCGCATCGCGGCTTGCGCGGCACGGCCACGGGGTCGGTGGCCGTGCCGGTTTTCGTGAACGGCTAGAATCGACCGGGTTTCGCGACGACTCCCGTTC
>JASLGB010000063.1 GCA_030150315.1 Dokdonella sp.
GGCTTATCAGTGTGCCGGTGCGCGGCAACGCTCTCGGAGACGAAGTGAGCCTTCGTGTCGAAGCCCCCGGCGCGGCCACCGTTACCGATGCGCGGACACTGGTGGTGTTCCGCAACAGCTTCGAGGCCGGCGCCGCGTCAGCGATTCCGCCCATTGTCGAAGGCGCGCAGGCGCAGGCGATTCTGGCTGGCGAGGCCCTGCACGACATCACGCTGCCGGCCGACCTGTCGACCGTCGACGCAGGCGCCGTCGCGCCACTTTTGATCGTGCGCGATGGCGTGCGCGAGGTGCGCGTCGACCTCGGTCGCGCCGCGGACGCGATCGTCGTGCGCCTGCTCGAACGGGGAGCGGATGGAGTCGAGTGCAGCTAGCCGTGGAGTCCGGTGTCCTTCGGCGCGACGCTGGTTCTCGGCAGCGAGGTGGTGTCCGACTGGCGCGTGCCGGTACTCGGCGGCGCACAGCTGCCGCTCGCACTGCATTGGTGAGCGGCCGGATGTCGCCAGAGACAGAAGCGCCGAGCGTGCGCGCAGGAATGTAGCGGATGCGCGCGCCTGCTCCGGTTTGAAAGCCGGCGCCGGCGCGCGACTGAAGACGGGTCAGTCGGCCGCATTCGACGTGCCGGGTTCGGCTCGATGCGCCGCCGCAACGGGGCGGGTTGTGTGGCAACCCACCGCTGCGGCGTGCCGCGAGGCGCAGGTATCATCGCGCGATGAACGACACCTGTGATGTCCTGATCGTTGGCGGCGGCCTCGTTGGCGCGAGCCTTGCCATTGCGCTCGACGGCAGCGGCCTGAAGGTGGCGCTGGCCGAAGCCGTTCCGCCGCGCGTGGATCTGCAGCCGAGTTACGACGAGCGCAATCTCGCGCTGGCCCGCGCCAGCCTGAATGCGCTGGAGGCGCTGGGCGTGCTCGACGCGCACTCGCCGGCGTCGCCGATACTGCGCATCCACGTCAGCCGCCGCGGCGATTTCGGTGCGGTGCGACTCGATCACGCCGCGCTCGGCCTGCCGCCGTTCGGTGCCGTGATGCCGGCGCGGGAACTGGGCAACGCCTTGTTGAAGCGGCTCGAAAGCTGCGCGTCGCTGCTGCGGCTGGCACCGGCCAGGGCCACCGGGGTGGCAGTGGATGCGGAGTTCGCCACGGTGACGCTGCGCGTGGGCGAGGACACGCGCACTGTGCGCACGCGCCTGCTGGTCGGTGCGGACGGCACGGAATCGTTCGTGCGCCAGGCGCAAGGCATTGGCGCCGAACGCCACGATTATGCGCAGGCCGCGTTCGTGACCACGCTGACCACCAGCCGCGCGCTCGACGGCTGCGCGTGGGAGCGCTTCACCGATTCCGGGCCGGTTGCGCTGCTGCCGCTCGGCGCGCGTCGCGCCGGCCTGGTGTTGTCGGTGCCGGCGGCCGATGCCGCGCGCGTGGCGGCGCTGGACGACGAGGGTTTTCTCGCTCTGGCACAGGAGCGCTTCGGCTGGCGAGCCGGGCGTTTTTCGCGTCCGGGCGCGCGCAAGCCGTATCCGCTGGCGCGCCTGATCGCCGAGCGCACCACTGCGCCGCGCACGGTGCTGGTCGGCAATGCCGCACAAACCGTGCATCCGCTCGGTGCGCAGGGTTTCAACCTCGGCCTGCGCGATGCGCTGACGCTGGCCGAGCTGCTGCGCGAGGCGCAGGTGACGCAGGCCGATCCCGGCAGCGCCGCGCTGCTGGCGCGCCACGTCGAACGCCGCGCCGGTGATCGCCATGCGACCACCGCATTCAGCGACGATCTCGTGCGCCTGATGGCCAACGACTTCCTGCCGTTGCGGCTCGCGCGCACGCTCGGCTTTCACGCACTCGACCGCATCGGCCCGCTCAAGCGTCGTTTCGCCTTGCGCGGCATGGGCTGGCGCGGCGATGCACCGGATTTGGGGTTGATGCGATGAACCGTCGCGGCGAAGTGGATGCGATCGTGGTTGGCGCGGGGCCGGTCGGTGCCGCGCAGGCGTTGGCGCTGGCTAACGACGGCTTCGAGGTGGCGCTGGTCGAGGCGCGAGCGCCGAAGCCGTGGCGCGTCGAGGACGACGTCGATCCGCGCGTGGTTGCGCTGGCGCCCGACGCGCGCGACCTGCTTGCCGATCTCGGCGTGTGGGGTGCGATCACCGCGGCGCGCGTCGGCCCGTACCGTCGCATGCACGTCTGGGACATGCTGGCACCCGGTGCGCTCGACTTCGACGCGCGCGAGCGCGGTGAGGCGGAGCTGGGCTGGATCGTCGAGAACCGTCTGATCCAGCACACGCTGCTGGATGCGATTGTCGCCGGTCGCGGGCCGGATCCGGCCGTTGCCGACCGTGGCACCCGCAGCGAGGCAGCCCGGCGCGATTTCCTGCCGCCGCGTCTGCTGTGTCCGGCGACCGTTGCCGGTGTCGAACAGGACGAATCCTCGGTTGTCGCCACGCTCGACGACGGCACGCGCCTGCGCGCGAAGCTGTTGGTGGCGGCCGAGGGCGCGGAATCCACGCTGCGCGAACAGCTCGGCATCGCATTCAAGGGCCGCGACTACGGCGTGCGCGCGGTCGTCGCGCATGTCGGCACCGCGCGTCCGCACCAGGCCACCGCGTGGCAGCGCTTCCTTATCGGCGGCCCGCTGGCGTTCTTGCCGCTGGCCGACGGTCGTTGCTCGGTCGTGTGGTCTCTGCCGGAGGCCGAGGCCGAACGCGTGCTGGCGCTCGACGACAACGCCTTCCGCGCCGAACTCGGCTGCGCCTTCGATTTCCGGCTCGGAGAAATCACCTCGACCACCGCACGCTTCGCGTTTCCGCTGCGCCTGCGTCTTGCCGAACGCTATGTGGCCGGCCGCTGCGTGCTGGCCGGTGATACCGCGCATCTGGTGCACCCGCTGGCCGGGCAGGGCATGAACCTCGGTCTGCGTGACGTCGCCTGCCTTAGGCGCGTGGTGCGGGAAGCACGCGAGCGCGGCAGCGATATCGGCGCCAGCCATGTGCTGCGCCGCTACGAGC
>JASLGB010000104.1 GCA_030150315.1 Dokdonella sp.
ACAGCCAGCGCCCCGGCGCGGAGCCGCCGGGGCGCTGGCTGTACTCGGTGCTGATCAGCCGGCGCGCGCCGTACTTCGCCTCGATCGCGCCGCGCGTCGAGGCACTGGCCCCCGGCCGCTGCGTCGTGCGCATGCGCGACCGGCGCGCGGTGCGCAACCACATCGGCACCGTGCATGCGATCGCCTTGTGCAACATGGCCGAGCTGGCCGCGGGCCTCGCCACCGACGCGACGATTCCGGCGTCGATGCGCTGGATACCCAAGGGCATGACGGTGCGCTATCGGGCGAAGGCGCAGGGCACGATGACGGCCATGGCGAGCGTGCAGACGCCTGCCGACGCGTCGATCGCGCAGGACCTGGTCGCGCAGGTCGAAGTGCATGATCCGGGCGGTACGCTGGTGTTCGATGCCGACATCGCGATGTGGGTGTCGCCGCGTCGGCGAGCCTGAGGAGATGCGTCGGAATGGACCGGGAAACGCTGATTTTCGCCTGCGGCCTGCACAGTCTCGGTCTGGCGCTGTTCCATGTCGCGTTCTGGAAACTGTTCGATTGGCCGTGGAGCCTGCAGGGCACCGGCTTCGCGACACGCGCGATCGTGCAGATCCTCAACCTGCGCCTGATCCATGTGTTCCTTGGCGTCGCCGCGCTGTGTTTCTTCCTGCCGCAGGACATGGCCGGCACGCGACTGGGGCAGGCGCTGCTGGCCGGCATGTCGCTGTTCTGGATCGGTCGCACGATCGAGCAGTTCGTGTTCCTGCGCGTGAATCATCCGTTCGTGCATGCGCTGACCCTGATTTTCGCGTCCGGCGCCGTCCTGTTTGCGCTGCCGCTGTTCGTCGGCGATTGATCCGCGTCGGCCCTTCATCGACGATGCGCTCTGGTTGAAAAGGAGTGCGGCATCCATGAGTGCAATCCATACCGAATTCCTCGCCGCCGCGCGCGCCGAAGCCGAGGCCGGATTCGCCGAAGGCGGAATCCCGATCGGCAGCGTGCTGGTGCACGAGGGCCGCATCATCGGCCGCGGCCACAATCGCCGCGTGCAGAAGGGCAGCGCGATCCTGCACGGCGAAATGGATGCGCTCGAGAACGCCGGCCGCCTGCCTGCCGCGATCTATCGCGAATGCACCTTGTACACGACGCTCTCGCCGTGCCCGATGTGTAGCGGCGCGATCGCGCTATACGGCATTCCGCACGTGGTCGTCGGCGAGAACCGCTCGTTCATGGGCGAAGAGGAATGGCTGCGAGGCCGCGGTGTGCGTGTGGACGTGGTCGACGATGCCGCGTGTGCCGACCTGATGCAGCGCTTCATGCGCGAGCGCCCGCAGCTGTGGAACGAGGACATCGGCCGCTGAGATCAGCCGCTGGCAGTGGATCGGCTCGAATGCCGCGCGGGCGCGTCTTCACGCCGGGCCGCGCGCGAGCCTTCGCCCGGCGCGGCCACATGGGACGGATCAGCCTTGCAGGGCTTGCGCGTGGTGCAGCAGGTGGTCTTCGACGAAGCTCTGGATGAACCAGTAGCTGTGGTCGTAACCGGCGTGCGTGCGCAAGGTCAGCGCCTGGCCGGCCTGGCGGCATGCGGCGTCGAGGTGCCAGTGCTGCAATTGCGATTCGAGGAATTTGTCCGCCTGTCCCTGATCGACCAGGATCGCGCCGGGGAAGCGTGCGCCGTCCTCGATCAGCGCCACCGTGTCGTAGGCGCGCCAGCTGCTCTGGTCGTCGCCGAGATAGCGCGGCAGCGCCTTCCGGCCCCAGGGCACCTGTGTCGGCGCGACGATCGGCGCGAACGCGGACACCGAGCGGTAGCGGTCGGGATTCTTCAGCGCGATCGCCAGCGCGCCATGGCCGCCCATGGAGTGGCCGAAGATCGATTCGCGCGAAATATCCGCATCGGCGAAGTGCGCGCCGATCATGGCCGGCAGCTCCACGGTCACATAGGAATACATGCGGAAGCGTGCCGCGAAATCGGCCGTGGTCGCGTCGAGATAGAAACCGGCGCCTTCGCCGAACTCCCAGTCGCCGGTGGCGCCGTCGATACCGGTGTCGCGCGGGCTGGTATCCGGCGTGACGAGGATCAGGCCCAGCTCGGCGGCGAAGCGTTGCGCGCCGGCCTTGATGGCGAAGGTTTCCTCGGTGCAGGTGAGGCCGGCCAGGAAGGTCAGTACCGGCGCCTTCTCGCCCCTGGCCAGTGGCGGGCGAAAAACGCCGAATTTCATGATGCCGCCGGTTTCCCGCGACTCGTGCTTGTAAAAACCCTGCACGCCGCCGAAGCAGCGCTGCTCGGAAATCGTTTCGATGGTCATGTGGTGATTCCTGCGATCGGTGACGTGGAGCGTATTGCCGTGATTCCTGCGCTCCATCCGTGATCGCTGGTGCCGGATGGGCGCAAGGAGTTGCCGCGTTCGGATAATCTACCCGCGCCCATCCGTTGCCGCATCTTTCACGCCTGCCATGCCTTACACGCCGATCGTCGCCACCCTGGGTTATGTGCTGTCTCCGGACCAGGAGCGCGTGCTGATGATCCATCGCAACGCACGCGCGGACGACCAGCATCTGGGCAAGTACAACGGTCTGGGCGGCAAGCTGGAGCCCGGCGAGGACGTGCTTGCCGGCATGCGTCGCGAGATCCGCGAGGAAGCCGGCATCGAATGCACCGAGCTGCACCTGCGCGGCACGCTGAACTGGCCCGGTTTCGGCAAGAACGGCGAGGACTGGCTCGGCTTCCTCTTCGTCATCACGCGGTTTTCCGGCACGCCGCTGGAGCGCAATCCGGAAGGCACGCTGGAATGGGTCGAGCGTGCGCGCCTGCACGAACTGCCGATGTGGGAGGGCGACCGCCATTTCCTGCCGCTGGTGTTCGACGCCGATCCGCGCCCTTTCCACGGCGTGATGCCGTATCAGGACGGGCAGATGCAGTCGTGGAGCTGGTCGCGCGCATGAGCGGACGGCGCATGGCCGCGATTGCGCACGCCATCGACGGCCGTTACCTTTCGCCTCCACCCGAACCGCGTGTGCCGTACGCCGGATGAATCCGATCGCCAAGGTGGTTGTCAGTCTTGGCCAGTTCCGCGAGGCCGTGCGCCGCTCGCCGCCGCTGATCTGGGCCTTCCTCTATTTCTTCTGCCTGCTCAGCGGCTACTACGTGTTGCGCCCGGTGCGCGAGGCGATGGGCGCCTCGTCCGACGTGCGCGCGGTGTTTCCGCCGTGGATCATCCAGGCGTTCGCCGATCACGGCTTGGCGGCGAACGAGTTCACCTTGCAGGTGCTGTTCACTGGCACCTTTCTCGTCATGCTGCTGTTGCAGCCTGCCTATGGCCTGCTGGTCAGCCGGCATCCGCGCCGCGTGTTCCTGCCGGTGGTGTACCTGTTCTTCATCGTCACCCTGCTGCTGTTCTATCTCGCCTTCGACAGCGGCATGCCGGGGCGCGGAATGGCGTTCTTCATCTGGATCGCCGTGTTCAACCTGTTCGCGGTGGCGGTGTTCTGGAGCTTCATGGCGGATGTCTTCGCCGATGGCGAGGCGCGCGCGTACTACGGCTACATCGGCGCCGCCGGCACGATCGGCGCCTTTCTCGGGCCGCTGCTGACACGCACGCTGGTCGCCAGCCTCGGCATTGCCAACCTCATGTTGGCAGCCGCCGGATTCCTGACGCTGTGCCTGATCTGCCAGATGCGGCTGCGCCAGTGGGCGGTCGCGCGCGAGGAAGCGCGTGGCCAGCGCGATGGCGAAACGCCGATGGGCGGCGGCGTGCTGGCCGGCCTGACCTTGGTGGCGCGCGAGCCGCTGCTGCGCTGGATGGCGGTGGTGGTGCTGTTCGGCGTCGGCGTCGGCACCCTGCTGTACAACGAGCAGGCGGCGATCGTACGGCGTTTCTACCCCGATGCGCGCGATGCGACGGCCTACTACGCCAACATCGACCTGGCCATCAACGCGCTGGCCTTGCTGGTACAGATTTTCGTCACGCGCGGCCTGCTGTCGCGTTTCGGCATCCGGCCGGCCCTGCTGCTGCCGCCGCTGGCGATCCTGCTCGGCTACGCCTTGCTGACCGCGAT
>JASLGB010000193.1 GCA_030150315.1 Dokdonella sp.
GAGCCGCAGCGGCCACCGGAACCACCCTCCCGACGGCCACGCGCCGATCCGCCACCTGCCGGAGCACCGACATGGCCAAGCAATCCCCCGTAATCGCCCCCTCCATTCTTTCGGCGGACTTCGCGCGCCTCGGCGCCGAGGTCGATGCCGTGCTCGCCGCGGGCGCGCAGTGGGTCCACTTCGACGTGATGGACAACCACTATGTGCCGAACCTGACGATCGGGCCGCTGGTCTGTGAGGCGCTGCGCAAGTACGGCGTGACCGCACCCATCGACGTGCACCTGATGGTCAAGCCGGTCGATCGCATCGTGCCGGACTTCGCCAAGGCCGGCGCCACCAGCATCAGCTTTCACCCGGAGGCGAGCGAGCACGTCGACCGCACGATCCAGCTGATCAAAAGTTCCGGCTGCGCCGCCGGCATCGTGCTCAATCCGGCCACGCCGCTGTCGTATCTGGACCATGTGATGGAAAACATCGACATGATCCTGCTGATGAGCGTCAATCCTGGCTTCGGCGGCCAGAGTTTCATTCCGTCCGCGCTCGACAAGCTGCGTGCGGTGCG
The DNA here is from genome assembly GCA_030150315.1 of Dokdonella sp. Taxonomy (GTDB): domain Bacteria; phylum Pseudomonadota; class Gammaproteobacteria; order Xanthomonadales; family Rhodanobacteraceae; genus Dokdonella_A. The sequence goes on from JASLGB010000193.1 coordinate 563, forward strand.
CGACCGCATCGACCGCAGCGGAAGGCCGATCCGCCTGCAGATCGACGGCGGCGTGAAGGTCGACAACATCGGCGAGATCGCCGCCGCGGGCGCCGATACCTTCGTCGCGGGATCGGCCATCTTCAATGCCAAGAACTACGCCGACGTCATCGCCAGGATGCTGGCGGCGGCAGGCTGAGTCGAGCGGAAGCGGATCGGCGTCGGACCCGGCCTGCTGATTGCCACCGACGACCCGACGTCCGCACCGCGTCCTGCAATCGTGCAGGCCGACGCGCGGCATTACGCACAAGAAATCCGCGGCGTCGGCCATGCCTGACTTCACGCACCGGCCGGAAGCCGGCCCGGTGTCACGCCGAGGCCGACGGAAGACGCGACAACTCTGCGCACCCGGCGCGTGCGGGCGCCGATGCCTTCGGGGCGATGAGCCGCCAAGCCGGTTCCAGAGTGCCTGTTTCGTGCGCGCAGACCTGTGTTTGCGCCGAGATCTTCGTCGAACTTCGACCATCGGCAGGTCAGCGCGATAGCGCGACCAAAACCGTTACCCCCCCGTTTCTGCGCGTGTAAACCATTACACCCTCGAAACCGCAGGATAATTCGCCATCCAGATCACGGTGCAGGCCACGCGCAAGCGGCCAAACGCATGATTTGACGCAATAATCCGGCTTGACGCGCCGGCGTAAGCTTTGCACCATGCCGCGCAACACCCCGGATGTGGGGTCTATTTGTAGTTAGGCCTGCTTGGTGAGAATGTCTCGCGATCAACGTTTCTACTGGACCGAGCCATTCGCGTTTGCGCGCGCACGGGCTCGCGCGTCCCGCGGTGGCAATCCGCTATTGCTGTTCGTGATCTTTGCGCTGTTGATGTCCATCGCTCTACTGGCAGTCGCCGTTCCAGGTAGCGTGCGCGATCTCGCCGGTCTTCTGGCAATCTCATTTGGCGCCGCCTTCCTCATCGCTTATCCCGGCATGTGGCTGTTCTCCCGCCTTCCAAACAGCGTCCTTGTTGCGAGTGATCGGATTGCCGTCGGCCGGACCGTCATACCAATGTCAGAAGTGCAATCTGCAGTGGTTGGCACGACCACGTTCGAGCAAACGCAGTACCCTATCGTCACGTTTCGCACCACCGCAGGGCAAAACTACCTCTTTGGTCTCGGCCGCAAGATCAATGCACATGCACTCGCAGATTTTCTTCAGCGGCGGGGCGTGCGCGAGCCGCAGGCCTAACAATGCGTTCAAGCCGACACCGCTTCGTTACGCAAACCACATGGCAGGTACAGCTTGCCATGCGGTTTGCTCCACTACGCGGCGCGGCTTAACTTAGGCGTTAGGTGCCAACGGACAGTGCCTCTCAAGCCCCACATTTCCAGTAATGTTCACCCGTCGGGAGTCCGCTCACGGATATCTTCGGAGTTTCACGGGCTATTGGATGACTCGCTACTGCGGGCCCAGTCCTACACGGTGATCTCATTCCCTGGCATGCGCGGCGACTCCACGTCCATCGTTGACTCAAAGACCTTGGAAAAGGCTTTGCGCAAATGCCCGCCAACGGACGATTGCCTGCTCGCGATCGCTCATGGCTTCACCGCAGAGGCCCAAGAGATGCTTAGCAACCTCAACGCAGTATGCTTTTTCACATCTGACTTCTACTGGTCCGATGAGTCTTGGGCCCGCATCCGTGACAAGTAAAGCTCGCAGGTGCGACCTCACCGGGCTGGCACCTAACAATTCATTCAAGCCGACACCGCTCCGCGGCGCGGCTTAATTCAGCAACTGTCTTGAAGCGTGCCGCTCAACCCAGTGCCAAGCCTTCGGCAACTTGCGCATCCGGGCAGCCGGCGCTGCCGGCATGGCTTTGGTGGGTTGGGACGTAACGGGTTGACGGCACATCACCGGCGGAGCCAGTGGTGCTGTCAAACCTGTGGTTTGGCGCAGCGTGATGTGGATTGGCGATCGAGATCAGGCGCGCCTTGGCCGGGCCTGCCATTGCGCGGAAGTATGCGGCGCTGCATTCCTTTGACGCGGCTTCGCGGCAGCAGCCGAGCCTTGGGTATCATTGCCGTCCATGCACGCTCTCCTGCTCATCGGTCTCGGCGGCTTCCTAGGGTCGATCGGCCGCTACAAGCTGGGCGACTTCATCTTGCACATGAGCGGGCAGGGGCGTTTCCCGTGGGGCACCTTCGCCGTGAATGTGCTGGGGTGCTTGGTGGCGGGCATTCTTGCAGGCGTTGCCGAGCGCCATGACCTGTTCGGCACGGACGCGCGCTTGTTTCTGTTCACCGGTCTGCTCGGTGGATTCACCACGTTCTCGGCATTCGGCCTGGAGACGGTGCTGATGATCCGGCGCGGCGAGTTGGGCATGGCCGTGCTGTATGCCGGTGGCAGCGTCGTTCTCGGCATCACGGCGATCTGGTTCGGCCTGAGGCTGGTTTCCCTGCTCTCGCGCTGAGGTGGTGCAAGTCCTGCGCGGGTGGCGATCGAAGCACGGGGGCCGATCGAGGCGCGGCGGCGCCATGACACGACGTTCCGCATCGGCGTAGATGCATCGATGAAGACGAGCAAGCGGGCGGCGCAAGGCGTCCGTGCTGCGTCAGGGTGTGTCGGGGGCACTGACGGCATCGATACGAGGTGGTCAACGACGATGGCGAGCTTCGTTCCGCGCAGGTATCTGGAAAGAGGCGCTGGAATCGCGATGCCGCCGTTCGGGCCGGGGCATTCACGCAGGCGCTGCGGAGTGCGTTGACGCATGTTGTGCGTCGTGCGTTGGCGGGCCGAATATCAGGCGAAAAAAAACCGGTTTGGAAATTCGATTTCCAAACCGGTCGATACGTGGCGGAGCGGACGGGACTCGAACCCGCGACCTCCGGCGTGACAGGCCAGCATTCTAACCAACTGAACTACCGCTCCGCATGTTCTACTTCCGAGCCGTCCCGGGCTTGCTTCAGCCGTGCGTCTTGCTCGGCCTTCACTCGAAGTTTTATGGCGTCCCCAAGGGGATTCGAACCCCTGTTACCGCCGTGAAAGGGCGATGTCCTAGGCCTCTAGACGATGGGGACGCTTATGAAAACCGTACAGCAAAATCGAAACTTGGTGGAGCCAGCCGGGATCGAACCGGCGACCTCTACAATGCCATTGTAGCGCTCTCCCAGCTGAGCTATGGCCCCGGGAAAGACGCGAGAGAATAGTGTCCGTTCCGGCTTTCGTCAACAGGTACGATCAACTTTTTTTGATCCGTCCGAACAATCCGCGCGATGCGCTTTCGTTCGCGCTCGAAACGCCTTCGATTTCCACGTATCCGATCGCGTGGTACGCGTTGATGAAGTCGGCGACGTCACCGACGGCGGCGCCACTTTGCGCAGCGATTTCCTCCAGCGTGGAAGCCTGCTTCAACATCACCGTGGCGATGCGGAAGTGCTTTGGGAAGTCGCGCTCGCTCTGCGGCCAGCGTGCGAGCTTGAAGGCAGCGGACGCATCGAGTCCGGCATCGAGATGGCCAGCCCCGCGCACCAGATGGCACAGCCATCGCAGGCGAGCGTAGGGATGCGCTTCACCGTCGGCGGCGACGTGTGTGGCGTCCCGCTCGATGTTGTCGTCGGACAACTCGTGCGTGGCCCAGCCGGAAAGTCCCTTGAGCGAGCCGCCGGCGCGCCAGGTGCTTGTGGCCGGATCGAGATATACCGATGGCAGCCCGCCGGCGGACAGTCGAATCGCGGCTCCGCTGTCGCGGTCGAGCAGATCGAGCAAGGTATGCGGCTGTGCTTGTGCTTGTTGCTGTGCTTGTGGCTGTGTCAGCGGTGCGCTCGGAGCCGCTGCCTCTGTCGCGTGTGGCTCTTCGGCGCGGGCTGGCACTGCGATGGTGGCCAGGCGCGTGCCGGCTCGATTCAGCGCGGCGGCAAACGTCTCTGCCTGCAGCGGTTTGGGCACGACCAGTTCGTCGCGGTGTGCATCGATCTGCGAAGTGCAGGCGGCCAGCAGGCGGCCGGCGGATTTCTCGCGCAGCCAGTCCATGTGGCCGTAGACCGAGTCGGTGTCCACCAGCAGCAGGTCGGCGCTGGCGCGATCGGCCAGTTGCCAATGGCCGAGGAAACGATGGGCTTCGGTGGCGAGGAGGCTGTCGACTTGCGTCTGCAGCGCGTCGTCCGCGCCAACGACGCAGAGGGTGTGATGGTGCGATGGGGTCATGGACGGAATCATCAGGGCGAGGGGCCGCTGCTCATGATTGCAAGGAATATGCCATTGCATTGCGGAGTGGCGGGGTGTTTTTGTCGCATCCGCACGCGGAATCTGACGTGTGTTGTCAGACTTGGACAGCGCTGCCGCCGGCTTCCGATGCGTGTTCTTTTTGCTGCAAATTCCAAAGGTGGAAATATCTACCCCGTTCGGCGAGCAGCTGCTCATGCGAGCCGCGCTCGATCACGCGGCCGTGCTCCAGTACGAGGATCTGATCCGCGTGCACGATGGTCGACAGGCGGTGCGCGATGATGATCGTCGTGCGCTGGCGCGCGATCTCGGCCAGCTCCTGCTGGATGATCTTTTCGGTGCGCGTGTCGAGTGCACTGGTGGCTTCGTCGAAGACGAGGATCTCGGGATTCTTCAGCAGCGTTCGCGCGATGGCGACACGTTGTTTCTCGCCGCCCGAGAGCTTCAGGCCGCGTTCGCCGACGGATGTCTCGTAACCCTGCGGCAGGCTTTCGATGAAGGCATGCACATGCGCGGCCTTCGCGGCGGCGATGACCTGCTCACGCGTCGCGTCGGGACGTCCGTACGCGATGTTGTAGTAGATGGTGTCGTTGAACAGTACCGTGTCCTGCGGAACGATGCCGATGGCCGCGCGCAGTGACGATTGCGTGACCTCGCGGATGTCCTGGCCGTCGATCTCGATGCGGCCGGCGGTGATGTCGTAGAAGCGGAACAGCAATCGCGCGAGCGTGGACTTGCCGGCGCCGGTGGTGCCGACGACGGCGAGCATGTGGCCGGCAGGAACATGGAAGCTCACTCCGCGAAGGATCGGCCGCGACGGATCGTAGGAGAAATCGACGTTCTCGAATCGCACGTCGCCGCCGCGCAACTGCAGCGACGGCGCGTCGGGCGCGTCCTCGACTTCGCGCTGCTCGGCGAGCAGGCCGAACAGGCGCTCGATGTTGATCAATGCCTGCTTGACCTGCCGGTACACCATGCCCAGGTAGTTCAGTGGTGCGGACAGCTGCAGCAGGAACGCATTCACCAGCCCGAAGTCGCCGAGCGTCATGCTGCCGCCCACCACGCCGACGGCGGCGCGCCAGAGCAGCAGCGTCAGCCCGGTCGCGACGATGGTGGCCTGGCCGACGTTGAGCACGGCGAGCGACTTGAGGCTCTTGATCGTGGCCTCTTCCATCTTGATCAGGCTGTCGTCGTAGCGGGCGAACTCGTGCTTCTCGTTGCCGAAGTACTTGACCGTTTCGTAGTTCAGCAGCGAATCGACGGCGCGTTCGTTGGCTTCGGTATTGGCCGTGTTGGAGGCGCGGTACCAGCGCATGCGCCACTCGGTGACGGCGAACGTGAACGCGATGTAGGTGACCAGCGTCGTCAGCGTGATCGCGGCGAATGTCCAGTCGAAGCGCGCGATCAGGATCGAGCAGACCAGCGTGATCTCGAGCAGCGTCGGCAGGATGGTGTAGACGGTCCAGTCGAGCAGATCCGAGGTGGCCGTCATGCCGCGCTCGACGTCGCGTGCGACGCCGCCGGTGCGGCGATCCAGATGGAAGCGCAGCGACAGCGAATGCAGGTGCTCGAACACGCGCAGCGTGATGTTGCGCGAGGTGCGCGCGAGCACGCGCGCGAACACGACCTGGCGCAGCTCCTGGAACAGCGAGGTCGAAAGGCGCAGCGCGCCGTAGGCCAACAGCAGGCCGAGCGGCACCAGCAGCGGCGACGGCTTCACGTCGAGCGTGTCGATGAGGTCCTTCAGCACCAGTGGCACGCCGACGTTGGCGAGCTTGGCCGCGACCAGAAGGGCCAGCGCAACACCGACCCGGTGGCGATGGCGCCAGACTTCAGGCCACAGTCGGCGCAGGACGGAAAGGGTTTTTACGGGAGGCGTGTCGGTCATGGGCTGCTCTGCACAGGAAAGCCAGATGCGGCCGAATGCTCGGATCGCAATCCGTCGAAGGCAAGTTGCGCAAATCCGCCGAACGCGGGGTTGCGTTCGGCGCGGGGGCCGCGGACCGGGCTTGCGCAGCAAGCTGCCGTGTCCGCTGCGGGCGGGGCGAGGTCGCTCAGTGCGCGGAGCCGTCGAACATCAGCTCGCGTACATGGCGCACGGGCGGTGATCCGAACGACAGCGCCTTGTCGCTGTAGCGGCGCAGCGAGAACGCATCGCCTTCGCGCTTGCGCGCCTCGGCGTACAGGTCCATGTGTTCCTGCCAGCCGACGAAATAGGTCGGCAACTGCGCCGATGTCAGCTGCGCACGCACCCATTTGCCGGCCGCCTCGCGCTCTTCCTGGAAGGCCTGCTGCGTCATCAGGCGCATGGCCTGCTCGCGCGTCATGCCGTCCACGTGGATGCCCTGGTCGAGCAGGGCGTTGGCGATCGTGCGCAGGTCCCACTTCAGATGCACGAGGCGATAGAGCGGGTCGCGGTCGAGATAGCCCTGGTCGGCCATCAGCTTTTCAGCGAATACGGCCCAACCCTCGATGAACGCGCCCGACGACAGCACCGCACGCAGCACCGACGGGTACTGGTTGGAATGCCACAGCTGCAGGTAGTGGCCGGGCATTGCCTCGTGGATGGTCAATTCCTCGATCGAGCGGTTGTTGTATTCGCGCAGGAAGGAATCGACCTGTTTCTTCGTCCAGTCGCGCGGAATTGGCGACACCGCGTAGAAGGTCTCCAGCGTGTTGTCGAGCGGGCCGGGCGAGTCGCAGTACGCCAGCGCCACGCCCTGCTGGAACTCCGGCATCGGAATGATTTTCAGTGGTGCGTCGGGCACGCCAACGATGTCCTTCTCGCGCACGAACGCGGTGGCCCGCGCCAACGCGGCTTCTGCGGTGGCGATGACCCGGTCACGCGCCGGTCGGTCGGCATAGGCCAGTTCGAGGGCGGTCTGGATCGCCTTCTGCTGCTGCGCCGGCGTCGGATGTTCGGGCAGCGGTGGTGCGTTGCGCTTGCCCGCCAGCACCTGACGCGCGATGGCGTACATCTCCGCGCGCGTGCTGGTCATCGCCGCCTCCGCGCGACGGCGGATTTCCTCGCGCGACAAGGGCGAATTCAGTGCGAAGGCGAGTTTGGCGTCGTAGCGTTCCTTGCCGAGGCGGAAATCGCCGCGCGCATTCGGGATCAGCTCGTGGTCGATCCAGCGCTGGTTCTCATCGACTTCCCTGCGCAGCGCGGCGACCGCGGCATCCAGCTTACGGCGTTCATCGGCAGGCAGGTTCTTCGCGTTCGGCACGATCAACTCGTCGATGAGGTTGATCACGCCCTTGTTCTGCTTCGAGGCGGTTTCGGCGTGGATTTTCGGGACGCGCGCCGGGTCGAGGTTGCCGCGCATCTGCCGGTACAGCCGTGGCAGGGCTTCCATGCGCGCGGTGGCCGCGGCGAGGCGCTGGGGCAGGGGCGCGAAGTCGCGCGCCATCAGGCTGTACAAGGCATCGCCGGCGAGGCGGCTGTACAGCAGCGGATCCCATTCCGCGGCCTGCAGCGATTCCTCGTTCCAGATGTCCGATCGCAACTGGTTCAGCAGGATCTCGCGGTCGATGCGATTTGCCGGCGACAGCTGCGCAGGTTCGATCCGCTCCACTTCCGCCAGGATCCGGTGTGCGAAGTCGTAGGCGCGCTGGCGCCCGGTCGGGCTGAGGTCGTCGAGTTCGGCGTCGTGGTGGTGGTCGCCGGTCTGCGTGGCGGCCACCGGATTGAGCGCGAACCAGTCATCGAGCCAGCGCTGCGACAACTCGGCAAAGCGCGCATCGGCGCTGGTGGCAGCCGTTGTCCCGGCTGCCTCGCGGGGTGCGGTCTGGAGGGGAGCCTGCGCGGCGCAGGCGGCGAGCAGGACACACAGTGGCAGGAGGCGCAGAAGGCGCATCGGAGGTTCCCCACGGTCGGCGCGGCGCCAATGGCCGCGCGCGGACTGTATCGCAGCGGGCTGGCGGCGTCCTACCGCGCCGCCGCAAGATCGATCGCGTAAGTGGCCTTGCCGTCGCCGTTTTCCTTCAACTGGCGGATGCCCTTCAGGCCGGCGGCCTTGGCGACATCTAGCTTGCCGGCGGCCGAGACGAAGGTGACCGGGCCGGCGGTCTTGACCGGCGCAAAATGCCAGCTGCGATCGGCGCCGTCCTGTGCGCGCACGAGATGCTTCTTCTGCTTCACCCACGCGATCAGCGCATCGCGGTTCGCGTCCGGGGATGAGATGACGATGTTGCTGCCGTCGAGCCCGGGGAAATGCCCACCGCCGCTGGCGCGGTAGTTATTGGTGACGACGATGAACGCCTGCGTGTCGGCGATCGGCTTGCCCTGGTAGAGCGCGTGCCGGATGCGCGAGCCGCGTGGTCGGGTCACGTCGATGTCGTAGGAAAGATCGCCCTGCAACACGTCGAAGTTGTAGCCGAGGTACTTCGGATTGACCAGTTCCTGCGGCTGCGGATTCTTCGGGTCGATCTGGTTGAAGCGTCCGGCGACCTGCTCCAGCCACGCCTTCAGCCCGGCGCCATCGACCTTCACCGCGGTCAGCGTGTTCGGGAACAGGTACAGGTCGGCGGCGTTGCGGATCGCCAGCGGGCCGGCCGGAATGTCGGTGTAGTCGTTGGCGCCGCCGAAGCCGCCCTTGAACGGTGCCGCCGCGGACAGCACCGGCACGTTCGCGTACTGCGGCAGGTTTTCCGCAACGTAGCGTTCGACGTAGGCGCGCTGTGCACTGTTGACCGGCTGCAGGGCGGTCACGTCGCCGACATCGGCGAAGTAGGTCGTCATCGCGAAATCGCTGTCGCCGATCGGCGTGGACACATAACGAATGGTCGCTTCGTGCACGTCCTCGACGATGCCCGCGATCTCGGCATCGGGTTCGACGAAGCTGCCGTCGGGCTTCTTGATGCTGCGCACCTGCGAATGCGTCGCGGCCGGGTCGATCTGCCAGCGGCCGTCCTTGCGCACCAGCGCCAGCTCGATCACGCCCAGTCCCTTGCCCCAGAAGCTGCCCATGACGGCCGGTTTGCCGTGCACGAAGCCGCGTTCGTTGTCGACGCCGGGCATGTTGGCGAAACGCGACTTCGCATTGCCCGGATCGGGGAACGCCGCGTGCGAGTGGCCGAGCAGCAGCGCGTCGATGCCCGGCTCCTGCGCCAGATACCAGTTCGCGTTTTCCATCTGGTCGCTGTAGGGGCGTGCGTCGAGGCCGCCATGCGACAGCGCGACGACCAGGTCGGTGTTTTCCGCGCGCAGCTTGGGCAGGTATTCGCGTGCCGCCTCGACCAGTCCCTTGGTCGAGAGCCTGCCTTCCAGATGCATCTTGTCCCACTGCAGGATCGGCGGTGGCGCGAAGCCGAGCAGGCCGATGCGCACATCGCCCTCGCCGCGGCGTCCGTCCGCCGCTTGCCAGTCGAGTTTCGTGTCGACCCAACCGTAGGGTGCGTAGATCGGTTTGCCGTCGCGCGCGCTGAACACATTCGACAGCACGATCGGGAAGTTCGGCCCCTTGCACTTTTGTGCGGGGACGCCGTCGACATTCATCGGATTTTTCGTGACCTGCGCGAGGAACGGCAGGCCGTAGTTGAACTCGTGGTTGCCGATCGTTGCGCCGTCGTAGCCGAGCGCGTCCATCGCGCGGTACATGGCCAGCTCCTCGTCGCAGCCGACCGGCTTCACCGGTGCCTGGTAGTCCGCCAGCGCGGTGCCCTGGATGGTGTCGCCGACATCGAACAGCAGCGAGTTCGGATACTGCTTGCGCGCCTCGCGCACCAGTGTGGCCAGCCGTTCGTAGCCGAGCGACGGGTCTTCGCTGAGCTGGTAGTAGTCGTAGCTGCGAATGTTGGAATGGACGTCGGTCGACTCCAGCAGCGCCAGCGTGGCGCGTGCGCCTTCGGGGATGGCGGCGGTGCCGGATGCGGACGGCGGCAGGTTCGCGCAGGCGGACAGCAGCGCGAACGGGATCGACAGGACGAAGGCGGTGACTGGGCGTTTCATGGCGATGTCGTTGTAGGCGAGACAGCGCATTTTGCCCGATGGATGTTGCGCCACGCAGCCATTGCCGGCCGTAAGGCGCCCGCGGGCGCCCCCGGCCGGCAATGATCAGAAGCGCACCGCCGCCTCGACGCCCCACACGCGCGGCGGCGTGATGCCGGCACTGGTGGTGCCCAGCACGCCCGTGCTTATGTGGTTGACGCCGGTGACGTAGCGCTTGTCGAACACGTTGTTGACGAACACCGCGAAGCGCCACGGCACGTCCGGAGACGACCAGCCGACGCGGAAGTCCGCCCGCGTCTGTGCCTCGCCGGTGCGGAACACGGTGCGTGCGATGCAGCTGCCTTGCAGCGCCGAATCCGCATTGCAGCGCGCCTTGCCGGAGTAGGCCGCCTGCAGTGCGAAATCGAGGTCGCCGCGCAGGACGTCGTGCACGACGTAGTTCAGCCCGACCATGCCGGACCACTGCGGCAGGCCGGTGGCCTGGCCGGACAGGTCGCGTTCGTCGGAGGTGACGTAGTTGGCGTAGGTCTGGTCTATCCAGGCCGCGGCCGCTGTCACGCGCAGGCTGTCGGTCGCCTGCCAGCGCGCCTCGAATTCCAGCCCCTTGGCTTCCTGGTCGCTCGGGATGATCTGGTACTGCGGCATGTCCTCACCGCTGCCGCCACCGTTGGACACGAGGGTGAGGTTGGGCAGGTTCGAGTACTTGTAGTGGTAGATCGACGCGTTCAGCAGCAGGCGCTGGTCGGGGAACCAGCTCTTCACGCCCGCCTCGAAGTTGCGCACGTCCTGCGGTCGATACACCGAGCCGACTTCCAGCGCGTTGAAGCCGCCGGCCTGATAGCCCTTGGTGGCGGAGGCATACAGCATCACGTCCGACGTCAGCTTGTAGTCCAGCACCACGCGCGGGCTGGTGTCGTTCCAGCTGCGCTGGAGGCCGACCGGATGCATCTGCGTCGCCGGCGCCACGAAGTAGATGTTCTGCTGGAAGGTCTGGATCGGGATGCCGAACGCATCGAACAGGCCGAGGGCGTCGATCGCCAGCAAGGTGCGATCCAGTTCCGGCGCGATGCGGCCCGGCGTGTGCCAGCTGAAGTCGCGCTGGTCGCGCGTGAAGCGCACGCCGGTGGTCAGGTTCAGGCGATCGTTGAGATGCCAGATCACGTCGCCGTAGATCGCGGCGGCCTTCGACACGCCGTGGTTGTGCATGCTTTCCTGCCACGGCGCGCCGAGCATCGAATACGGAAAGCCGGCGCCGGCCAGCCCCTGCGAGACCGGGCCATACAGCCCGCCCGGAGCGACGCCGAGGTTGTGCAGCAGGGTATCGATGCTGTCGGTGAAAAGGTTGATCTGGCTGGTCTGGCGGCCGTCGTCCTTGTACCAGCTGGCACCGGCGACCCAGTTGGCCAGCGCGGTTTCGCCCGACAGCTTGAATTCCTGCGACCAGCTCTTGTGGCGCTCGATGTTGACGTCGTCGAGATACAGGTAGCGGCGATTGGTGCCGTCCTGGTCGGCGCGGTTGAAGGTATTGAAGCGCTGGAACGAGGTCAGCGAGCTGAATTCGCCGAACGCGAGCGGGCGCTCGACGCGCAGCACGAAGGCGTCGTAGGTGCGCGATTCGCGGTTGTCGATGGTGTCGTTGGTCACCGCGACATGGCGCGGGTCGAGCCAGCTGCTTTCCTCCGGTGTCGGCGAGGGCAGGGCCGGCCAGTCGGGCAGGCGCGTGATGCCGATGGCGGGGCGCGACGGCTGATCCAGACGCTCGTGTTCCCACGCGAAGTTCACCAGCGTGTCGCCCGGTGCGTTCCATTGCAGTTGCGTGCGCAGGCCCCAGTCGTCGGCGGCGTAATAGCCCTGGCCGGTTTCGGCATCGCGCAGCCAGCCGTCGCTCTGGTTGTCGACAAAGCTCAGGCGCATCGCCACGTCGCGGGTGATCGGCAGGTTCAGCACGCCGTCCACATAGCGCTGACCGTGGTTGCCGACGCGTACGCGCCCCTGTGCTTCGAGTTCTGAGCCGGGCGCAACGGTGGTGACCGAGATCGCGCCGGCCGCGCTGTTGCGGCCGAACAGCGTGCCCTGCGGGCCCTTCAGCACTTCGACGCGCTCGATGTCGTTGAACATCATCAGCGCGCCGCCGGTCTTGCCCATGTAGACGCCGTTGGCATAGACGCCGACCGGGGCATCGGTGCCGATGCCGAAATCGGAAGTACCGATGCCGCGCAGGCCGAAATTCGGCTGCGTGGCTTGG
>JASLGB010000202.1 GCA_030150315.1 Dokdonella sp.
GCCCGATATCGCGGCGCCCGGCTCGTCCACCGTGTCGGCCCGCAACGAAACCAGCTTCAGCATGACCGCCAAGGCTCCACTGACCGCCGCCATGTCCGGCACCTCGATGTCCGCGCCGACGGTGAGCGGCAATGCCGCCCTGCTGCGCCAGTACTTCGCCGACGGTTTCTATCCGCGCGGCTACCGCTATGACGGACAGGTGACCGATCGCATCTTCGCCGACGGCTTCGATGGCGATATCGTGACTCCGCCGGGCGAGCCGCTCGACGTGCACAACGTCAGCGGCCCGGTCGCCAAGGCCGTGATGCTGAACTCCACCGTCCCCACAACCTCGCCCGCGGCGTTCCCGAACACCGGCACCGGCTGGGGTCGCCAGTGGCTCGACGGCAACCTCTGGTTCCGCGACACGATGCCCGGCGGCGATGACAGCCGCCGCCTGCGCGTGTTCGAGCGCCCGAACGCGGCCGGACTGGAAACCGGCGACCTCAACGAATACGTGCTCGACAACGTCGAGGCCGGCACCGAGTTCCGCGCCACGCTGACGTGGTACGACGCCGAGGCCGCGGCCGGTACGGCGTCCGCTCTGGTCAACAACCTGGATCTCGAAGTGCTGGCACCGGACGGCAAGCTCTATCTGGGCAACCAGATCACCGGCAGCGTTTCCGTGGTCGGCGGCAGCGCCGACGCCAAGGACACGGTGGAACAGGTGCGTCTGACCGCACCGGTCGCCGGCCGCTACACGATCCGCGTGAAAGCCACCAACGTACCCGGCAACGGCCGCCCGTACACCGATCGCCAAGGATACGGCCTGGCCGTTTCCGGACGCTTCGGCATGCCCGATCCGGCCCCGCTGGCGGCGCCGTCCAACATCACCGTCGGCAGCAATGGCAGCGCCGGCATCGCCATCAACGCGACCGCGGTCACCGGCGCGCAGAGCTACCAGCTCTACCGTGCCGCCGGCACCTGCGCCAGCGCCGATCCGGGCGACTTCCACATGGTGGCCCACGGCACCTCCCTGCCGCTGGTCGACACCCGCTCGCAGGGTGGCTACAGCTACGCCTACAAGCTGCGCGGCGTCGGCGGCGACATCGAGGGCCTGTCCTCCGCTTGCGTCGACGTCGTGTCGCAGGACGCCTGCACGCTGTTGCCGGACTTCGAACGCGCCTCGCTCGTGGCCCATTCCGCCAACACGTCCTGCTCGGTCGCGCTTACGTGGGATGCCGCGCAATCCAACTGCCCGGCAGCCCCGACCATCAGCTACACGATCCAGCGCGATACCGATCCGTACTTCGGCGCGCCGGTCACGCTGACCAGCACCGCCTCCGCGGCCACCTACACCGACAGCAGCGTCATCAACGGCACGCCGTACTACTACCGCGTGCGCGCCACCGACGCGGGCGGCAACTCCTCGCCGAATTCGCTGATCGTCAACGCGACGCCTTCGGGCATCGACGGCCCGAACCCCGGCGCCTACCTCGACGATGTCGACACGCACAGCTACATGTTGATGACGCCGCCGTGGCAGGTCACCAGTGCATTCGCCGCCAATGGCAGCTTCAGCTACCACGCCGGTGCTGATGGACAGCCGTACCCGAACAACACCTGCGCCGCGATCACCACGCCGCCGATGCAGCTGACGGCCGGTGCCACGCTGTCGTTCAAGGCGCGCTACAACCTCGAGTTCGAGTGGGACGGCGTGACGATGGAAATTTCCACCGACGGCGGCACCAGCTGGAGCAACCTGCCGCCGAACGGCGGTTATCCGAGCTCGTTTGCGCAGACGATGAATCCACCCGTCAACAGCTGCGGCTACCCGGCAACCCAGGGTGCCTTCAGCGGCGTTTCCACCGCAGCCTCGAATGCCGACCCGAACAACGACACGGCAACTCCGGTGTTCAAGCCGTTCAGCGTGGACCTGTCCAGCCGCGCCGGCCAGAACGTCATGATCCGCTGGCGGTTTGCGTCCGACCCGGCATCGGGATATGAGGGCTTCTCGCTCGACGAGGTGCGCATCGATGGCGCCCCCGGCAGCGGCAGCTACATCTGCACGCCCTGACCGAGGCGGCAGGCCGGCAGCCGCCGGCCTGCTAGACTTCACGACACCGGCGCGGATCTCCGCGCCGGTGTCGTTTCCGGAGGTCTGCGCCGACGATGTCCCCGCCTCGCCGCTCGCTGACGCGCCGCCTGTTGCGCGCAACACTGGCCGCCTTCGCGGTCTGGATCGCGGTGACGGTCTTGGCCGTGGCACTCATGCGCTTCGTCCCGCCGCTGGGCTCGGCCTTCATGGTCCAGGCCTGGCTGGATGCGCGCATCGAGGGGCGCGACGATTTTTCCCTGCGCTACCGCTGGGTGCCGTGGCAGCGGGTTTCCGCAGCCTTGCCGATCGCACTGGTCGCCGCCGAGGACCAGAAATTCCCGCAACACCACGGCTTCGACCTCGACGCGATCCAGAGCGTGCTGGCCAATGCCGAGGACGGCGAGCGCCTGCGCGGCGCCAGCACGATCAGCCAGCAGGTGGCCAAGAACCTGTTCCTGTGGCGCGGCCGCAGCTTCGTGCGCAAAGGCCTTGAGGCGTATTTCACCGTGCTGATCGAAGCGCTGTGGCCGAAACGGCGCATCCTCGAGGTGTATCTCAACATCGCCGAATTCGGCGACGGCACCTACGGCGCGGCCGCGGCCAGCGAACGTTTCTTCCGCACCACGCCCGACCGCCTCGATGCGCGCCAGTCAGCCCTGCTCGCCGCGGTGCTACCCAATCCCTTGCGCCTGCGCGTGGACAAGCCCTCGGCCTATGTGCAGCGCCGCGCCGCGTGGATCCAGCGCCAGGCCGGCCAGCTTGGCGGCGCCGCCTACTTGCCGCAGTGAAGCCCGGTTCGATTCCGCCGGTCATCCCACTCCGCTAGCATCCCTCGCATTTCCCACGCCGGACCCCGTCATGCCGAAACTCACGGTTGTCGTTCCCGCTTACAACGAGAGCGAAGGCCTGCGCGAATTCCATGCGCGCGTCAGCGCCGTGCTCGACGGGCTCGACCTGGACACGGAAGTGCTCTACGTGGATGACGGCAGCCGCGACGACACCTGGGACATCATGTGCGCGCTGCGCGACGCCGATCCGCGCGTCTCGACCCTGCGGCTGGCGCGCAACTTCGGCAAGGAGCTGGCGCTCACCGCCGGTCTCGACCATGTCGACGCCGATGCCGCCGTCGTCATCGACGCCGATCTGCAAGATCCGCCGGAACTGATCCCGACCTTCGTCCAGCACTGGCGCGAAGGCTACGACGTCGTCTATGGCACACGCGCTTCGCGCGCCGGCGAGACCGGCTTCAAGAAGCTCACCGCATCGGGCTTCTATCGGGTGATGGAGAAACTGTCCTCGACACCGATCCCGCGCGACACTGGCGACTTCCGCCTGCTCTCGCGCCGTGCGCTCGATGCGCTCGGCCAAGTGCGTGAGCGGCAGCGCTTCATGAAAGGCCTGTTCACCTGGGTCGGATTCCGGCAGCTGCCGGTCGTGTACCACCGCGACCCGCGCCACGCCGGCGAGACGAAGTGGAACTACTGGAAGCTGTGGAACTTCGCGATCGAAGGCATCACCTCGTTCTCCGGCGCGCCGCTGAAACTGGCCACCTACTTCGGCCTGCTGACCGCCGTGGTCGCCTTCGCGTTCGGCCTGTGGGTGCTCGGCAAGGCGGTGCTGTTCGGCGACCCGGTGCGCGGCTATCCGTCGCTGATGGTCGTGGTGCTTTTCATCGGCGGCGCGCAGCTGATGGCACTCGGCGTGATCGGCGAATACCTCGGGCGGCTTTATGTCGAAGCCAAGCAGCGCCCGCTCTATCTGATCGACCAGTACCGTCCGCAGGTGGACGGCTCGCCGCCATCCCTCCGCGGGGAGTGACCGAAGCGAGGTCTCGGTCGACAGCGCCCGCGCGACACCAGCCAGCCAACCCGTGCGCAAGCAGCGCTGCGCCCGGAGGCCGGCAGCAGCTCGTCGCGCCCCCCGGCATCACCCGAGCCCGATGATCGGCAACGGCGCTACACTGGCTGCGCGGCGAGCCGCCGCATCCGACGGAGGTGGCCATGCTTCAGGTCAAGCATCTGCTCGATGAAAAGGGGCGCGAGATCCACGCGATTGCCCCCGATGCCCCGGTTCTGGACGCCATCCGCACGATGGCCGATCGCTACATAGGCGCCCTGCTGGTCATGCGCGAAGACACCTTGGTCGGCATCGTGTCCGCGCGGGACTACGCACTCAAGGTGATCCTGCTGGGACGCCATTCCGACAACACGCCGGTCGGCGAAATCATGACCTCGGACGTGCTCGCGGT
>JASLGB010000208.1 GCA_030150315.1 Dokdonella sp.
GCGGCTGTTCCGCAGCGATGCCGAAGAAAAGGACGAATGACCCGAAAATGATGCGCGTTTATGCTCTCGCCGATCTCGATTTGCACAGTTTCGCCGGCCAGGTTCGCCTGCGCTGCGAAGTCCAGCGGCCCGACCGCTATCGCCTGCTGGAAGCCCTGCCCGACGATCGGCAGCGCATCGCGCGCGGCGCCGGCGTGTCCTACGTCGGCGCCAGTTTTGGCAACGGCGCGATCACGCAAGACCTCGACGCCTTCGACCGGCTGCTCGCGTTCGACGCCGAGCGCGGACGACTGACGGTCGAGGCCGGCGCGCGCATCGGCGACCTGCAACGCTTCGCCCTTGCGCACGGCTGGTACCTTCCGGTCGCGCCCGGCCACCCGCGCGCCACTGTCGGCGGCTGCATCGGCGCCGACGTGCACGGCAAGAATCCGGCACGCGACGGCACCTTCCGCCATTGGGTCGACGCGATCGAGCTGCTGGCACCGCAGCGCGGCCACACAATCGCCAGCGCGCACCAGCACCCCGACCTGCTGGCCGCGACGTTCGCTGGCTTCGGCCTGACCGGAACGGTGCTGCGCGCGACGCTGCGACTGGCGCGCCCACCGGCGGCGCTGGTCATGCGGCGCGTGCCGGTGGCCGATTTCAGCGAAGCGGCCAAGGTGATGCGCGATGCCGCCAACGCGCCCCTGCTGTACGGCTGGCACGACGGACGCCGCGGCCGCTTCGGTCGTGGCGTGGTACGCATCGGCTTGGCGCTGGACGAGGCGCAAGCCTCGCGCAAGCTGCCGTCGCCATCGCGCGACCTGCCGGCGCAGCTCGCGCCGCTGCCCATCGCGCTGTGGAACCGCAGCGGCATCGCCGCGGCCAATGCCTGGCTTGGCCTGCGCTGGTGCCGCGCCGGGGAATCGCCGATGCCGCTGGCCGAAGCCCTGTTTCCGCTCAACGACGCGCGCCTGTACTTCTCCGGCTTCGGCAAGGCCGGCCTGGCCGAAGCGCAGTGGCTGCTGCCGCATGCGCGCTTCGACGCGTTCGCCGACGCGCTGCGCGACCTGGTCGAGCGCCTGCATCCGCGCATCGCGCTGGTGTCGAGCAAGCTGTTCGCCGGATCGCCCGACGGGTTTTCGTACAACGGCAACGGCATCTCGATCGCGATCCAGGTGCCGGCGCCCGCCGAACGCGCGCAGCGCGCCTTCCTCGAAGCACTCGCCGAAACCGCGATCGCGCACGGCGGCCGACCGAACCTGATCAAGGAATCGACCCTCGGCGCCGACTACGCGCGGCGCGGCATCGGCAATTTCGAGGCCGCACGCGCACGCCTCGCCAGCCACAATCCCGGCGGCCTGCACACCTCGGAACTGGCACGGAGGCTGGGACTGTGAACGCGGCCATCATCATCGGTGCATCGAGCGGACTCGGCCGCGCCTTGGCCAGCGAACTGGCGCAAAACCAGCGCGACTTGTTGCTGGTGGCTTCCGACGCGCGCGACCTCGAAGCCCTCGCCGCCGACCTGCATCTGCGCCACGGCATCGCCGTGCGCACGCTGGCGCTGGATCTCGCGCAGGAAGCCGACCCCGGCGCGCGCGTGCTGGCCGCCCTCAAGGATTTTTCCGCACCCGACACCCTGCTGCTGCCGATCGGCATGTCGCGCGGCGACGACGATCTTTCGCTCGGCGCCGGCGCGATCGGGCAACTGCTGGCGATCAACCTGCATGTGCCGCTGGCCATCGTGCATGCGCTCTTGCCTCGACTGCGCGAAGCGCGCGGCTCGATCGAACTGTTCGGCAGCATCGCCGCCGTGCGTGGCCGCGGGCGCAACGTCGTCTACTCCGCAGCCAAGCGCGGCCTCGTTTCGCTGTACGAAAGCCTGCGCCAAGGCCACGCGCCAAAGGAACTGCGCGTGCACCTGTACCAACTCGGTTTCCTCGCCACCAACCTCACCCACGGCCTGCCGCTGCCGACCGCACCGGTGGATCCCGCGACCGTGGCGAAGACCGTCGTGAAACGACTCGGACGCCCGTCGTCGCTGCGCTATCTGCCCGAGAAATTCGAGCTGATCGCACTCGTCGTGCGCGCCTTGCCATGGTTCCTCTATCGCCGCATGCGAAGCTGAGCCGAGGTTCGGTGCGCCGATCCGATGGCGATCCACGGCGGACGCCATTGGTGTCAGCACAGGAAAGGGGCACGGATGCTCCAGCAATGCGTCTGCCGTATCTCGACCGGCAGCATCCGTGGCGCCCCAAAGCCTCCGGACATCGCCAAGCCTCCGCGCACGCCAAAACGCATCAGCGCCCGGCAATCCCATAGGCCCGGACCCGCCTGCTACCGTACCGGCTCCGCCGCTGTCGCCAGGATTCCGTATGCGCGCGCTGCTTTTTCTCTCCGCTTTCTTTCTGGCCGTGTTCGTTCGCGATGCGGCGGCGTTCTCCGATCCGCCCACCGTCACCCGCGACCTGCCGACGGCGGACGAGACCGTGTTCGCCAACGTCCGGCTCGGCGAGTGCGATGTTTTCGTCGACTGGCCGGGCGACTATTTGCGCGATCCGAAAGTCACGCGCGAAGGCAATGCGATCACCATCCTGTGGTTCGATGTTCACGTCAGCGATCCGATCTTCCGCAATTGCGACATCGGCCCCGCAAGGCATCCGATCGGCGCGTTCCCGCCCGGCGACTGCACGCTGACGGTGCAGATGCTGTACCAGACGCTCGCTCACCCACCCTTTGGCAAACCGACACGCTCGGCGTGGTGCCGTTCACGGCGCACGCCGCGATGGCCGAGCCGGTGCCCGCGCCGTCGCTGGGCA
>JASLGB010000078.1 GCA_030150315.1 Dokdonella sp.
TCGGAGGTTCGAATCCTTCCGGGCGCGCCATATCGAAGAAGAAAAAGGCCGGCCAATTCGCCGGCCTTTTTTGTGCCCGCGATTCCTGTGCCCGCACTGTCCCTGTGCGCACACATCTGTTGTTGCGCGCTTCTTGCGCGCATGCCTCGCGCACATGACTGCGCGCCGACCCTGCTGCGCCAAACCGACGCACAGCGCCACTCGCTGCCGCACGCAAGCGACAACGCCTATACTCGAGACATGACTCCCGTACGAATGTCCGGCCGCGTCTCCGCGACGTGGCTCATCCTAATTGCGGCCCTTGCAGCCGGTGTCGGCCTCTGGATCGGCCTGCGCCAGCAGCAATCGACTGCGCTCCCTCCTCTCGAGGCAGGCATTGCCTACCCGGCACCGCGCGCACTGCCCGACTTCACGCTCACGCGCGGCAATGGATCGCCGCTGACACTGAACGACTGGAAAGGCCACTGGACCGTCGTGTTCTTCGGCTTCACCAATTGCCCGGACGTCTGTCCGACCACGATGACTACGCTCAAGCAGGTGCACCAGCGACTGGCCGACGCCGGCCTGAAGGATCGCGTGCGCTTCACCTTCGTGTCAGTCGATCCCGAACGCGACACGCCGGAACTGCTCACGCGCTACGTCGGCTATTTCAGCAAAGACTTCATCGCAGCGACCGGCCCCGATGAAGTGCTGCAGCCACTCACGCGAGCGCTGGGGCTGATCTATGCGCGCGGCGAGCCGAAGGACGGAACCTACTCCGTCGACCACAGCGCGTCGGTGGTGCTGATCGATCCGGCCGGCCACGAGGTCGCGCTTTTCCGACCGCCGTTCGATGCCGCGAAGATGGCGTCCGACCTCCAGAAACTTGCCGGACCTTGACCCTCGATGAGCCTTGCCGTCCTTTTCCAGTATCTCGTTCCGCAGAAAACCCTTTCGGCCATCGTGCGCTGGGCCACGCGCCGCACCTTCGCGCCGTGGAAGAACTTCCTGATCCGGCGCATCGTGCGCAGCTACAACGTGAACATGGATGAGGCGGCCGAGACCGACCTTTCGGCCTATCCGCACTTCAATGCGTTCTTCACGCGCGCGCTCAAGCCGGGCGCGCGACCGCAGGCAAGCGCGCCGGACGCGATCCTGTGCCCGGCCGATGGCCGCGTCAGCCAGGCCGGCCGCATCACCGCCGGCCGCCTGATGCAGGCGAAGGGGCGCGACTACACTGCCGCGGAGCTGCTCGCCGACCCGGACGCCGCCGCCGTCTATGCCGACGGCAGCTTCGCCACGATCTATCTGTCGCCGCGCGACTACCACCGCCTGCACATGCCACTGGCCGGCGAGCTGCTGGAAACCGTGCATGTGCCCGGCCGCCTGTTCAGCGTGGCGCCGTTTGCGGTGGAAGGCATCGACCGCGTGTTTGCGCGCAACGAGCGGCTGGTCTGCCATTTCCGCGGCGAGAACGGCCCCTTCGTCGTGGTACTGGTCGGCGCCATGCTGGTTTCCGGCATCGAAACCGTCTGGGGCGGCGTGGAAGTGCCGCCTTATGCGACGCAGATCACACGCCGCGACTGGCGCGGGCGTGACATCCACCTCGATCGCGGCGCGGAACTGGGCCGTTTCAACATGGGCTCGACGGCGATCGTGCTGCTTCCGGCCTCCCTCGGGACGTTCGACTCAACGCTGGAACCCGAGCAGGCCGTGCGTGTCGGCGAGGCCATAGGCCGTTTGACACAGGTCAAAATCTGACAAGAGTGGACAATTTGTGACGCGCGCAGCGCCCACAACGCGGACAAAGGCATTAGTATCCTCCCGCCCGGCGCTGGTCCCGCGGTCCGGTCCAGCCCGAAATCCCAGGAGGAGCCATGCAGTTCGTTACCCGCCTGATTGCGCTCACGCGCGCAATGCAACTGCGCAGGCAGTACCGCGAAATCACCAAGTCACTGGAGCAACTGCCGGCCAGTGCGCGCCGTCAGCTCGCCGCGATCGCGCTGCGTGAGTTCTCGGTCGCGTCCAAGAGCGAATTCCCGCACCTGTACGGAACGCCGCCGGAAGAAAAATACCGCGCCTGGGGCAGCGGAACGGATATCGGCATCGAGCGCATGCGCTCGGACAACCTGCAGGTGCGTCTGCGCGGCATCGCGCTCTGGCTGGCGGTTGCCTACCACGAAACCAAGGATTCGCCGTTCGGCGAACAGCAGGAAATGCACCGCCAGCTGATGCGTGCGCTGCGCGCCCTGAGGGAAACCATTCCCGCCAGCGACCCCAATCGCTGGATGCTCGACAACGCCGAAGCCGCCTGATCCGTCGCGGCTCGCACGGGGCGAGCCGGCGATTGGATGTCGCGGGGCACCTGCCCCGCCCGGATGCGCCCGCCGCCGCTCAGCGCGCCGCGCAGCCCGACAACGTCAGCACCTGACCGGGCTTGATCGCGTAGCGCGGCGCGCGCAGGCCATTGGCCGCCGCGATCTGCTTCACGCTGCAGCCGGATCGCCCCGCGATCGCCGTCAGCGTATCGCCCTTGCGCACGGTCACCGACCGGTCTTTCGACTTCGCCGCCGGCACGGCGCCGCGCGCCAATGCCACCGGTGGTGGTGACGGCACTACGGCAGCGTGCAATTCC
The DNA here is from genome assembly GCA_030150315.1 of Dokdonella sp. Classification (GTDB taxonomy): domain Bacteria; phylum Pseudomonadota; class Gammaproteobacteria; order Xanthomonadales; family Rhodanobacteraceae; genus Dokdonella_A. Next base: position 2,615 of record JASLGB010000078.1, read on the forward strand.
TGCGCAAGTGTCGGCCAACGCCCTTCGGCACACTGTCGCGCGTAGACCGCCTCCAGTGCCTGCGGAACCTTCAGCTTTGCCCCGACCGGCTCGCGCTGCTGCGGGTCGAGATGCGGGTTGAGGTTGCGCAACGTGCGGAACCATCCGCCATGAGCCTCGTCGCGCTGACCAAGGCAAATCGTCAGCTCCGCGATGGATGCCGGACGCGACAGCGTGATGCTGCCTTCGCCGGCGGGCAGCTTCGGGAACTGCAGGTTGTAGCGCTCCGGGTGCAGGAACAGCCACGCCGCGGCCAGCACGGACGGAACGTATTCGCGGGTTTCCTGCGAGACGCCGAAATAGATCTGCGGATCCCAGAAACTGAGCGCGTTCGCGCCGCGCCCGGCGCGGCGTGCCATCGCGCCCTCGCCGCCGTTGTAGGCGCCGATGACCAGTTCCAGGTTGTTGTTGAAGATCGCCAGCTGCTCGTTGACGTAGGCCGCATTCGCCCGCGCCGACAGCCGTGGATCGAAGCGCTGGTCGAAGCCGTCCACGGTCGACAGGCCAAAGCGCAGACCGGTCGCATACATGAACTGCAACGGGCCGGACGCGCCCGAGCGCGACACCGCGTGCACGCGACCGCCCGACTCCTTCGCCAGCATGCCGAACAGCAACGCCTCCGGCAGGCCGGCCTTGTGGTACTCGGGCCACATCTGCGCGCGCATGTACTGATAGTTGTCCCACGCCGTCATCAGGAAGGGCCGGTACTGCGTCAGCCATTCCTCCAGCGCGGCCTTGACCGGCTCGTTCACCGCGATGACTTCGCTCAGTTCACGCCCCTTCAGCAGCGTCACCGAGCGCCCGAGCTGCGGCATCTGCCGCACGGCAGGCGAATCGGATCGGCCCGAATCGGCGATCTCGCCGGCGATCGGCGATGCTTCCTCGGTCACGCCATCGCCGATGCCCTGGCGCAGCAGGGCGTCGAAGCCGGCGACAAAACGCTGCTGATCACAGCCGGCCTGCTGGGAGCAGGCTGTAGCCGCCGCGCGCAGATCGTCCAGCGCGGCCTTCATCTCGGACTGGGCCTTCTCGGTTTCCCCTGCACGCGCCGCGGCGAGCCCTTCGGCATAGCGCTGGCTGTCGCGATCGAGCCGTGCGTACAACGCGGCGGCGGCTTCGTCGACGCCATTCTTCGCCGTGCCCGGTTTGCGTGCCTGCGGTCCGCCGGCACAGGCGGCGAGCAGGGTCGTGGCAATCGCGACGGCAAGACGGGACATCGAAGACATCGGGCAGATTCCGCTGGAGATACGAAGCTTGGCACGGTACCCCGCCAAGCTTTGTCACGGCAACCGGCGACGCGTGAATCATCGCTACAATCCGGGTATACCGACATCGTGCAGAGGGGCGACATCGTGAGCGACATCCTGATCGGCAAGGGCGAGGAAAACGTCTACCTGTTGCCCAAGTACGCCAACCGCCACGGCATGGTGGCCGGCGCGACCGGCACCGGGAAATCCGTCTCGCTGATGCTGCTTGCCGAAGGCTTCTCCAAGCTCGGCGTCCCGGTGTTCCTGGCCGACGTGAAGGGCGATTTCGCCGGCCTGTCGCAGCCCGGCGTGATGAGCGAAAAGCTGAAGGCGCGCCTGGAAAAACTCGGCGTCACCGATTGGGCACCGATGGCCAATCCGGTCGTGTTCTGGGACATCTACGGCAAGGCCGGCCATCCGGTTCGCACGACGATCTCGGAGATGGGCCCGACCCTGCTCACCCGACTGCTGGAACTGAACGACACCCAGGCCGGCGTGCTCGAAGTCGTGTTCAAGGCCGCCGATGACGAAGGCCTGCTGCTGCTCGACCTCAAGGACCTGCGCTCGATGCTGACCTTCGCCAGCGAGAACGCGAAGGAGATCTCGCAGCGTTACGGCCTGATCTCGACGGCATCGATCGCGGCGATCCAGCGCGCACTGCTGTCGCTGGAGCAGGCCGGCGGCGACGCCTTCTTCGGCGAGCCGGCGCTGGAGCTGGCCGACTTCATGCGCCAGGACATGTCCGGGCGCGGCATCGTCAACATCCTTTCCGCCGACCAGCTGGTCCTCAAGCCCAAGCTCTACACCACCTTCCTGCTGTGGATGCTGTCGGAGTTGTTCGAGACGTTGCCGGAAGTCGGCGACCTCGATCGCCCGAAGATGGTGTTCTTCTTCGATGAAGCGCACTTGCTGTTCAACGATGCGCCTGCCGCGCTGCGCCAGCGCGTGGAGCAGGTTGTGCGACTGATCCGCTCCAAGGGCATCGGCGTGTATTTCTGCTCGCAGAACCCGGACGACCTGCCCGACGTCATCCTCGGCCAGATGGGCAGCCGCATCCAGCACGCCCTGCGCGCATTCACGCCGCGCGACCAGAAGGCGGTCAAGGCTGCAGCGGAAACCTTCGCGCCGAACCCGAAGATCAAGGTCGCCGAGGCGATCACCCAGCTGGGCGTTGGCGAGGCACTGGTCTCGACGCTGCAGGAAGGCGGCAAGCCGATGCCGGTGGAACAAGTGCTGGTCGCCACGCCGTGCTGCCGCATCGGCACGATCACCGACGAAGAACGCGCGACGGTGCGCTCGCGTTCGCCGGTCGGCGGCAAGTACGACACGATGATCGACCGCGAATCCGCCTTCGAGATCCTCGAGGCGCGCGCCAGGGAATCGGCGGCCACCGCCGAAACGACCGCTGCCGCGAAGAAGGGCGGCGCGGCCGCACCGGCCGATGGCGGCTGGATGGACGTGGCCAAGGGCATGCTGTTCGGTACCGGCCGCCGTCAGGGCATGGTCGAGGCGATGGCGAAGTCGGCCGCGCGCAACGCGGGCAACCGGCTTGGCAACGCGCTGCTGCGCGGCGTGCTCGGCTCGCTGACCAAGAAGCGCTGATCCGGCCAACCGGCACCACCCCTACCCCACCACTGGCAAGGCCACACCGATGAACGACGCTCCGATCGTCCCGTTCTGGAATCGTCTGCGCGAGATTTCACTGTATCCACTGCACGCCGACGCGCTGCTGACGATCAGCGTGCTGGCGGTGTGCCATCTGGTCGGTTACCTGCCCGGCCTGATCGGCCTGATCGCCGACCTCGTGGTCTGGGTGGCGGTGTACAAATACGCCTTCGAGTGCCTGCGCGCATCCGCCGATGGACGCCTGACGCCGCCGGAAGGCAGCGTCAATGTCGACGACCAGACCGGCTGGAACCAGATCTGGCTGCAGGTCGTGTTCATCGCGATGGGCATCGCCGGCTTCCTGCTGCTCGGCCCGAAGGGCGGTATCGCCGTCCTGCTGCTGCTCGGCCTGTGCTGGCCGGCGGCAGTCATGTCGCTGGCGATGGACGAGAACCTGCTGCATGCGCTGAATCCGGCCACATGGTTTGCGGTGCTGACCCGGCTCGGCTGGCCTTACGTGGCGGTAGTGCTGCTGTACTTCGTGTTCTTTGCCAGCCAGCTGCAGGCACAGTCGCTCGCGCTCACGATACTGCCCGGATTCCTGGCGACCATTCTGGTCAGCCTGATCTCGCATTACGTCATCGTCGCCACCTTCCATCTGATGGGCTATCTGATCTACCAGTACCACGAGGAAATCGGCTACGAGCCGTCGCGGGCACCGCTACCCTTGCGCAACGCCGCCACCGACCCGGATCAGGCCATCCTCGACGAAGCGGCGGGCTTCGTGCGCGAGGGCGATACGGACGCCGCGCGCGAATGTCTGGCGCAGCACCTGCGCTCGCGCGGCGGCAGCGAGGCGCTGCACGCGCAATACCGCAAGCTGCTTGCGATCGGCGAGCGGCGCGAGGAACAACTGCGCCACGGGCGCGAGTGGATCACGCTGCTGCTGGCGCAGGACAAGGATCGCCGCGCCGTCGAGGTGGCGCGCGAGTGCATCGGTCTCGATCCGGCGTTCCAGCCCGCGTCGCCCGACGAGAACGGCCGGCTGGCGCAGAAGGCGGTGGAAATGGGCACAACGCAGGTCGCGCTGAAATTGCTGTCGGGCTTCCACAAGCGCCACCCGAAGCACCGCGACATTCCGCAGAACTACCTGCTCGCGGCCAAGCTGCTCGCCGAGCGCATGGGCAAGGACACCGAAGCACGCGCTCTGCTGCAACACCTGTCCGCGACCTACCCCGATCACCCGCTGGCCAAGGACATCGCCAGCTACCGCGACTTCCTCGATCGCCTCGCGGCACCAACGACCACGACGCCCTGAAGAGTCCGGCGCGCCGGCATCAGGGCGACAACAGCACGCGCGCCTGGTCGGCTTCCGCACTCTGCGGCCACGCCGCAACCAGCTGTTCCAGCAGCGGCTTGGCGACGCGAGCTTCGCCGCGCGCGTGGAGGTCGCCCGCCACCGCGAAGCAGGCCGCGCGCAATCCCGGTGTCGACGGTGCGGCGGCGATCCACTCGCCAAGCCGGAGCACGGCGTCCGCCCCTTCGCCGATCGTCGGCCAGCGGCGCACGAATGCCAGCGCCTGCAGCGGCGTCAACGGCGCCGGTCGCGCATCCAGTTTCGCCGTCTCGTCATAGATCGCCTTCTGCGCGCGCAAGCGGGCCGCATCAGGCGATGGCAGCAAAAGGACGGCACGCGCGGCTTCGGACAGTCGCGGCATTCCCGGCTCCATGCGCGCGCATCGGTACAGCACTACGCGTGCGTCGAAATCGTCGGGCTGCGCCTCAACCAGAGGCTCAAGCAAGGCACGCGCGGCGGGAATGCGCAGATGGCCGAGATGTTCGCGCGCCTGCGCGAGCGCAGCCATGCGATCCACGCGCGCTTCGGCGGCGGCGTCCTCGTCGATGAACCCGCGTCTTTCCCAATGCAGCGCGCGCACCGCCACCGCCAGCATCGCGCCGGCCAGAATGCCGCCCGCGTGCGCGTCAAAACCGACGTTTGCCTCGGTGTTCCAGAACAGATTGAGCACTTCCCAACCAAGCCAGAACGGCAGCAGCACCAGGGCCGGCGCCTTGACGTAATCGAACACGACGAAGAACCACCAGAAGAAGCGCACCTTGCGCAGCCCCCACAGCACGCAGTACGCACCCATCAGCGCCGCGATCGCACCCGATGCGCCAAGGGCGGCACCGGTTTCGCCCCAGCGCCAGGCGATGCTGAGCATCGCGCTGCCCAACCCGCCGACGAGGTACAACGCCAGGAACAAGCCGTGGCCGAGCGCCCCTTCGACAAGCAGGCCGAGGATCGCGAGGAACACCATGTTGCCGATCAGATGGCCGAGGCCGCCGTGAAGGAACATCGCGCCGAACATGCGCGCCGGATCGAACTCGGAGAAGCGGATCATCCAGCGCTCGCTGAACGCTCCGTGCCACAGCGTTTCGAACTCCGCGCGCTGCGCACGCCAGTGCTCGAGGTCCACGTCTTCCGCCGGATGCAGGCGATCCGCATGCAGATCGGAAAGAAACCCGGGATTGGACTGCAGCGCCCACACAGCCATGCGTGGATTGGCTTCGGCGAAACGCTCGAACAGCGCATCCGGGGATTCGACCTCGCCACGCGCGTCCAGCCATTCCCGATACAGGGGGAACTCGATCCGATCCAGTCCCTGCGCCGTGTAGTGGTCGAGAGCCGCTTCGCGCGCGCGATCGTCACCCGACTGCAAGGCCGCGAACACGAACACATTGGCCAGGATCAGCGCCAGCGTGGCCCATGGAAAATTCGCCCACGTCGGAGCGCGATGCAGTGGCAGGATGAGCAAGAGGAACCCCCGGTAAAGATCGATTCTAGCCTGTGTCCGCGCGGCGCTTTCCCGCGTTGACGCATCGACTCGGCGCCGATAGCTTCGACCGTTTGAGCAGGACCTGTGCCGATGAGCCGTTGGCGACCACCCGCTGCAGCATCCACCGCGATGATCACGCCCGAAGGCCATGCACGCCTGAAGGCCGAGCTGGACGACCTGTGGCGCGTGCGCCGGCCAGAGGTGGTGCGCGCGCTTGCCGCCGCCGCCGCCGAAGGCGATCGCTCGGAAAACGCCGAATACACCTATCGCAAGAAACAGCTCGGCGAGATCGACCGCCGCGTGCGCTATCTCGGCAAGCGCCTGCAAAGCCTGCGGGTGGTCGATTCGATGCCCAGCGATCCCGAGGCGATCTTCTTCGGTGCCTGGTTCCGCGTCGAGGACGAGGACGGCAACGAGCACGAATACCGCATCGTCGGCCCGGACGAGACCGATGCCTCGCGCGGCTGGATCAGCATCGATTCGCCGCTGGCCCGCGCCTCGCTGAAACGCCGCGCCGACGACGAATTCGAGGCGCTGCTGCCGGGAGGAAGCGCGCGCTTCGTCGTCGTCTGCGTGCGCTATGGCACAAGCTGAGCCGCCGGAGCGCCGATACGAAAGACAAAAAAAAGCCGCGCTTTCGCGCGGCTTCTTCGTGTTTCCGGAATCGTATTACTGCTGGATCGGCAGATAGACCTTGAACGATTCCTCGTCTGCCGGCGCATCCGGAGCCGAGGTGATCTCGTCCCAGAAGCGCGTCGTGCCGGCTTCGGCATAACGGTAGCCGTGCGTTTCGGCATACGCCTTGAGGTTCAGGCGCAGCAGCGGAAGCATGGCCGGGCTGCCCTTGTATTCGCTGACCAGCGCCTTGCCGCCGTACCACAGCGCGCCGCGCACGTTCTCGTTGATCACCAGCAAACCGTGTGCATCGCGGTCGCCGGCATTCAGAGCCTTCGCCTCGCCGTCCGATTCCTCTTCCTCGTCGTCGGCGACCGTGCTGCTGGCCTTCGGCGCCGGCGCATCGAGCGTCAGCTCCTGCGTGCCGTCGTAGGTGAAGGTAGCCTTGTCGACCGGCTGCGCGATGATGAAGGAATAGTCCTCGTCGCCCCAGTTGGTCGTGATCGTCATGTACGGGCCGGCAGCGACCAGGTCGGTCTTCTTCATGGCCTCTTCGATCTGCGCGCGCGCCGCGTCGGTCGCGTCGGCCACTTCGTCGAGCGAGCGCTTGGCGCGCGTCGACACCATCAGCACCGGACGCGCTGCAACGTCGGCGATGCTGATTTCCTGATCCTTGTAATCGGTGTTCGGGAAGCCCGCCAGCATCGCGGCGATGGCGTTCAGATCGGACTGGATCGTCTGCGCCGGGGTTCCGTAGATGTACAGGCCCCCGTAGCGCGAGAGCAGATCCCAGCCGTAGTCGGTATCGTAGGCCCAACGGATCTTCAGCGTGCGGCCGTTCGCGGACGGATCCAGCTTGATGGTGAACTTCTTGTTCGTGCCGACCCAGTCGTTGTCGACCTTGACCTCGATCTGGTCATCCTGGTCGCTCTTGACGATCTCGTAGCTGCCCTTGCCGAAACGGTCGCTGGAGCTGATCCACGAAACCTTCGCGCCGGGGCCGGCATCCGGGCCTTCGATATTGATCTGGGCCTGCGGATCGAAGCTGCGGATCGCCGACCACTGCGGAAAACGGCGATAGGTATTGAGAGTGTCATAGACCAGGCGCACCGGGTTGGACACCTCGACCACGCGCTCGACGTGACCGTGGCTCGGCAGCAATACACCAACAACGACTGCCAGCACGAACACGATCAGCAGCGCAACAAGCATTTCGAAGAATCGAATCATCCCAGCCATCTCCAGGGCGTCAGCCTATACGGACACCGACGCATGGCCGGGTAGCGACGGATCGCCCGTCCCCCCTGCCCGCCATCGACGATGTGGCCTGCGCTCGCGCAGGCCAAGAAACAGATGTTAGCGAACTATGACGTGGAAGTGCTACGCCATTCGTACATGAAATCTTTGTTGCCAAGGCCGCAGCGGGACCGAGCCGGCGCATTCGCCAATCAGGGCCTGCCGAAACAGGCGCAGAAGCACGCCCACGCGCCATGGTGCGGCTTGACAGAACAGCCACTTGCGCCTCGGTCCGGCAAGGTGCGGAATCGGCAGTCACACGATCCCCAGCTCGAACGCCTTCAGCACCGCGCGCGTGCGATCGCGCACGCCCAGCTTGGAAAGCACGTTGGAGACATGGTTCTTGACCGTGCCTTCGGCGACGCCGAGCGAGTTGGCGATTTCCTTGTTGCTGTAGCCGCCGGCCATCAGCCGAAGGATTTCCGTTTCGCGCTCGGTCAGCGGATCGGGACGGTCGAAGCTGCTGAAGTCGTTGTGCATGCGCTCCAGCCCCGACAGCAGCCGTTGCGTGACCATCGGCGCCACCAGCGAACCGCCGCCGGCCACGGTCTTGACCGCATCGACCAGCTGATCGAGCGACACGTCCTTGAGCAGGTAGCCGCGTGCACCGGCCTTCAGCCCGGCCAGCACGAGCTGGTCGTCGTCGAACGTGGTCAGGATGATGGTTGGCGGCAGCCGGTTCGCAGCGGCCAGCGCATTCAGCACATCAAGCCCCGACATGCCGGGCATGCGCATGTCCAGCAGCACCACGTCCGGCTGCACGCGGGGGATCGTCTCCACCGCCTGCGCGCCATCGCCGGCCTCCGCCACGACGCAGATCGAGTCGGACAGCTCCAGCAGCGAGCGGATGCCCTGCCGCACCAGGGTCTGGTCATCGACCAGACAGACCTTGATCATTTCATCCTTGCTCACGCCTTCCCCTCCAGCGGCAGCGAAGCGTCGAGTGCGAAACCCTGCCCTTTGCCGGTCGTGATGTCGAGTCGCCCGCCGAACTGCGCGAGCCGCTCGCGCATGCCGATGAGCCCGTTGCCCTGCTTGAACTGCCCTGCCCCGCGGCCGTCGTCGCGTGCCCGCACGACCATTTCGCGCATCGGCGTGCGCTCGAAATGCAGCCACAGGTTGCGCGCGCCGGAATGGCGCACGGTATTGGTAATGATTTCCTGCGCGCAACGCAGAAGCACCTGCGCGCGCTTGGGGTCGTCCACGCCGAAGCGCGGCGGCAGCTCCAGATGGATGTCCAGCCCGGGAACGCCCTCGGTCAGGTTCCTCAAGGCCTGCGTAAGGTCGATGTTGTCGTCCTCGCGCAACTGGCTGACCACCTCGCGCACGTCGCCCAGCAGCAAGCGCGCGACCGACTGCGCCTGACGCACGTGTTCCTGCGCCCTGCCTTCGACCAGATGGCTGGCGACTTCGAGATTGAGGCTGAGCGCGGTCAGGTGATGTCCGACCAGATCGTGCAGCTCGCGCGAGATGCGCATGCGCTCGGCCATGCGACTGGAATCGGCCAGCAGGGTGCGCGTGGCGCGCAATTCGGCGTTCAGGCGGCGCTGCTCCTCGCGCGCCTCGACCTGCCGCTTGGTCACGAACGAGGTCACGAAAGCGAGCACAATGAAACCCAGGTACAGGCTCGATTGCAGGAACGCGTCCGCCAGGCTGAACACCGGTTCGCGAATGCTGGCGAACACCGGCAGCAGCGAGAAATTCTGCAACACCATCCACGCCACCGCGACAGGCAGCGGCAACAGCCACGGCAGCACCACCGCGATGACGGCCAGCAGCAAGGCGCCGATGCCGCCCTGGCTGAACCAGCCGATCGCCACCACCATCGCGTTCAGGACCAAGAGCAGCATGACCTGCATCGCGCGACGCCAAGGCGTCCGACCGTGATCGCCCAGGTCCCGCGTGAGATACCAGTAGACGACGCCGAATACCGCATAGCAGGCCAGCCACAACGGCACGTACGAAGGCGGCAATTGTCGCTGCGCGACCTCCTCGACCAGGGTGTTGTAGCGAAGAAACGGCGTTCCCACGCTGGCGTACTGGAACAGGCCGGCATAGCGCAGCAGCTGGATGTGGTCGAATTTCGGCCAGGACATGACGCCATCATAGGCGCGGCGCCGAACCGGTGAGCGGTCCGGAAGTCACGCGGGGCGCGCGGGCAATCGACCCCACTCATACGGACCCGACCACGCCGGGTTCATAACGATTCGCTAACTTCGTTGCCCGCACCGCGCCATGACCACCTCCCGGGCGCGTGCGATAATCGTCGGGACGCGGACCCGACCGCTGGCCCCTGGGCACGGTCCGGCACATTTTCCATGGAGCTTCCTGATGTCCTTGAGCATCCGCGACGTGTCACCGCACGATCTGGATTCCGTACTGGCGCTCAACAATGCCGCCGGCGCCACCATTCTTCCGCTGGACGCCGCCGGCCTGCGCACCCTGTTCGAACAGTCGAGTTACTTCCGCCTCGCCGAGATCGACGGCCACGTGGCCGGCTTTCTCGTCGCCATGCGCGAAGACGCCGACTACGACAGCCCCAACTACCAGTGGTTTCGCAACCGTTACCCGCACTTCGCCTACATCGATCGCATCGTCGTGGCCAAACCGTACCAGGGCCTGGGCCTGGGCCGCGTGTTCTATGCCGACGTGACCAGCTACGCCGAGGTGCGCGTGCCCGTGCTCACCTGCGAGGTGTTCCTGGAGCCGCGCGACGATGTATCCGTGCTGTTCCACGGCACCTGGGGCTTCCAGGAAATGGCGCAGCAGACGATGCCGAACAACGGCCGCCGCGTTTCCCTGCTGGCCAAGACGTTGTGCAGCTATCCCTTCGTGCGTGACACCTGGCTCGCACGCGGCGGCCTGCCGGACCAGCCGTGGCTGGCCGAGCGCGGACGCCAGCTCCCCGACCGCCCCGCCGCCCGCGCCGCGGGCGGTTGAGGAATCCGCACCCGATGAATGCTGCCTCCCTCGATTCCCTAGAGCCCGTCGCCGAAATCAAGTTCGGCCAGGTCGGTCTCGCCAACCTCAAACTGAAGCGTCTCGATCACGCCGGCCTCGCGGCGGAACTGCGCGAGAAGGTGGAAACCGCCAGCAACCTGTTCCTGCGCACGCCGGTCGTGCTCGACCTCAGCCACCTGCCCGCGCTGCCGCCGGCCGAAGTCGTGCGCGAGCTGTTCGAATGCGTGCGCGGCTCAGGCATGCTGCCGGTCGGCCTGTCCTACGGCACCAATGACAACGACCAACTGGCACAGGCGCTGGGCGTCCCGGTGTTTGCGAAGTTCCGGGCCGCCTACGAGCGCGACGGCGATGCCGCCCCCGCGCGCGCCACGCCGCCACCGCCTTCGCGCGAGCCGGCCCCCGCTCCAGTCGAGCGCGCGGCGCCACCGCCTGCCGCCGCGATCGGAAGCCTGATCCACGACCAGCCGGTACGTTCGGGACAGCAGATCTATGCACGCGGCCGCGACCTGGTCATTCCCGCGCTGGTCGGAAACGGTGCCGAAGTCATCGCCGACGGCTCCATCCATG
>JASLGB010000253.1 GCA_030150315.1 Dokdonella sp.
AGCTCGCCGAGGATCGGCTCGTAGGTGCCCGTTTCCAGTTCCGGCGCGATCGCGTCGTTGAGGTTGGCCAGCAGCGTCAGCACGCGCTCGCCCTCGTCGGTGCTGGCGAACGGCTCGTGCAGGATTTCCGGCAGCCATTCCTCCGGCGTCGCCGGCTGCGGCCCGATCGCCAGCGCGGTCAGGAATCCGTGCACGCCGTCAAGAAGAAGGTCCTCGTCGCCCGCACGCTGGCGCAGGAACTGGTCCAGTTCCTCGAGTTCACTGTCGGTCGGCGAGCTGGGCCAGTCTTCAGCCATCATTGAAGGTTCACCATGACGGGAGTGTGGTCGGAAGCGCGCTCCCACGTGCGCGGCGTGCGATCGATCACCGATGCAACGCAGTGGGAACGTAGCGTCTCGGACAGCAGAATCAAGTCGATGCGCAGACCCAGATTGCGCCGGAACGCGGCTTGGCGGTAGTCCCACCAGCTGTAATGGCCGGCTTCGTCGTTGAACAGGCGGAAGCTGTCGACGAGGCCGAGGTCGAGCAGGCGCTTGTAGGCATCGCGCTCCGGCGTCGAGCACAGGATCTGCTCGTGCCACGCCGCCGGATCGTGCACATCGCGGTCGTCGGGCGCGATGTTGAAATCGCCCAGCACGACCAGGCGCGGATGGCGCCGGATTTCCTCGGCGAGGAAGGCGGTGACCTTCTGCAGCCAGTCCAGCTTGTAGGCGTATTTCTCGCTGCCCACGGCCTGGCCGTTGACGACATACAGATTCACCACGCGCACGTCGCCGATGGTCGCGGCAAGGATGCGCCGCTGCGGATCGTCGAAACCGTCGATGCCGTGCTGCACCTCGGAAAGTTCCTGGCGCGCAAGAATGGCCATGCCGTTGTAGGTCTTCTGGCCGGAGAACGCGCTGCGATAGCCGGCCTCCTCCAGCGCGGCGACCGGAAACTTCGCGTCTTCCAGCTTGGTTTCCTGCAAGGCGAGCACGTCCGGTTGCGCCTCGGCGCACCACTGCGTGACATGCGGCAGCCGCACATTGAGCGAATTGACGTTCCAGCTGGCGATTTTCATGCGTGCAAGTGTAACGGAGCCGGCACAGGCGTCGCCGATGCCTGCACGACGTCCACGCGCCGATGGCCGGCCGGTGATGCCGTACCATTTCCCGCTCCGCGTTGCGCGGGCCGGCCCGGCCGCGCGGCGTTGTCCATTCCGATATCGAGACCGCCATGAATCCAGTCATCGACCTGCGTAGCGACACCGTGACCCAACCCACCGCGGCCATGCGCGCGGCGATGGCGGAGGCCGAGGTGGGCGACGATGTCTACGGTGAGGATCCGACCGTCGCGCGGTTGCAGCGCCGGCTCGCCGACAACCTCGGTTTCGAGGCCGGCCTGTTCGTGCCGAGCGGCACGCAGGGCAACCTGTGCGCCCTGCTCGCGCACTGCCAGCGCGGCGACGAATACCTCGTCGGCATGGACGCGCACACCTACAAGTTCGAGGGCGGTGGCGCGGCGGTGCTCGGCTCCATCCAGCCGCAGCCGATCGCGCAGGCCGACGACGGCAGCCTGCCGCTGGACGCGTTGGCCAAGGCGGTCAAGCCGGACGATCCGCACTTCGCGCGCACGCGCCTGCTGGCGCTGGAAAACACCTGGAACGGTCGCGTGCTGCCGCAGGACTACGTCATCGCCGCCGCCGACTGGGCGCGCTCGATCGGGCTGGCCGTGCATCTGGACGGCGCGCGCCTGTTCAACGCCGCGATCGCCAGCGGCGTGCCGGCGCGCGAACTCGCGGCGCCGTTCGACAGCGTTTCGGTGTGCCTGTCGAAAGGACTGGGGGCACCGGTCGGATCGGTGCTGCTCGGTTCGGCTGATCTGATCCGCTCGGCCAAACGCTGGCGCAAGATGCTCGGCGGCGGCATGCGCCAATCGGGAATCCTTGCCGCGGCCGCGCTGTACGCACTCGACCACCACGTCGAACGTCTCGCCGACGACCATCGCCGTGCGGCGCGGCTGGCCGACGGGCTGCGCGGCATCGATGGAATCCGCATCGTCGCGCACCACACGAACATGGTGTTCATCGAGGTCGATGCCGCGCGCCTGCGGGCGCTCGACGGGCACCTGCAGCAGCGTGACGTGCGCGCGAGCATCGGCTATCTGCCGAACGTGCGTCTGGTCACCCACCTTGATATCGACGACGCGGCCATCGAGCGGGCGATCGATGCATTCCGGGGATTCGCGGGCTGATTCGTGACGCTTTGCAACCGCTGCGGCGCAGCACGAAACATCGTGTGTCGCGGCCTGTGACAAATGCGGTCGATGCTGCATAGTGGACGGCCGGCCCGACGGCGGAACGCATCGGCTGGAAATCCTCGAACAACAACGGAGCACGTCATGGGAATTTTCGACAAAGTCCTTTCCACGCTCGGTTTCGGCAAGGCCAAGGCCGCAACGCCGGAAGCACCGGCGGCACCTGCGCCGACGATCGCCGAATCGACCCCTGCTCCTCCGGCAGTGGAAGCGACGCCCGCCGCAGCGCCGGGTACCGTCGCGATCGAGGTCGTGGACGTCGTCGCACAGCTGGAAGACCGCGCCGCCAAGCACGCCGAAAAACTGAACTGGCGCACGTCCATCGTCGATCTGCTGAAGCTGCTCGGCATCGACAGCAGCTTCGCTGCGCGCAAGGAGCTGGCGCTGGAACTGGGCTGCCCGCAGGACCTGATGGCCGACTCGGCCAAGATGAACATGTGGCTGCACAAGACCGTGCTGCAGCGCATTGCCGACAACGGCGGCAACGTGCCGGCCGACCTGCTCGACTGAGGCCGGCTCGACCGAGGCAGCAAAAAACCGCTCCGCGACGGTCGGGTTCGGTGACAAGCAAACCCGGCGGGTATGGCCCGCCGGGTTTTTTTCATGCGCGCGTGCACGGGGCTGCGGCGAATGCCGATCACCAAATGCCGATCACCGATCGGCCGGCAAGCGCATGCAAGGAGCGGCCTCCTCGCCCGGCTCGACACCGCACTAAGGCCCGTGTGCGAACGGCGTGCGGCGGCGCGTTCGCGGCATGGCCACGATCGGCGTGGCTCCCTAGTTCTCGCGCGCAAACGCCTTAGCGCGAGCAGTCGAAGCGGATCGGCGCGGTGGCGCTCAGACGATCGTCGCCGTTGCCGATGAAGACGGCGCCCTCGACCGTCACGCTCTGGCCTTCGACCTTCGCCCGCGCCGCCGGAACGCGCAGGGAATTGGCGCTTTCGTCGTTGACGATCCAGACCAGATCGGGCGTGCGCAAGCGCTGGTCCGTGCCGACGTTGATGCGTATTTCCGGGCTGTTGTGCGGATCGCCGTCCTCGTCGACCGCGGTGACATAGATCGGCTGGCCGTCGGGCGCCTGGCCAGGTCCTTCGATGCTGTATTCCACGACACCGCGATCGGGATCTGTGCCGACATCGCAGCGCCGCGGCACGAACCGGAAGGTGCCGGAGTCGGTCGCGATTTCGACCTGCGCCACTTCGGCGGAGGCGTGGGTACGCGGAGTGGCCGGATCCGCTTGCAGCGGTACCGGTTGCGATGAGTCGGCGGAACAGCCGCCCGTCAGAATGGCAACGGCCAAGACCGTGCCACCCAGGAAAGTTCTCATTGATGTGTCCTCCTGCACGCAGCGTGCTGGCGCTGATGGTGCGGCATCGGTCGTCCGCTGAACGGATCGGCACGGGCGTCCTCCCCGCGGGTTTAGCGTGCCGTTCCGATGGGTGACGGCACGCTGTCGTTTCACGCTGCGGGGCAGCCCCACCCGCACGAGTGGATCGGGCTGCGCCGCAGATTCCGCAACTTCAGGGGCAGCTCACGCCCGCTTCGAAGCCGCTGCGGAAGATCCGGTCCGCATCGGGCTGAAACTCGAACGCGCCGATGTCCGGCGCTGCACCGTACTGCCGCACGAAGGTGCCGCGGCGCTGGTCGGTTGAAGCGCTGCCCGGGTTGGCGCCGGCGTCGATCGCCGGACTGCAGGCGGCGAGTGCGTGGGTTTTCGTGGTGCCGCCGTTGTTGTCCAGCGGAAACAGCTTCGGAGCCGAACGGAGCGTGTCCGCGGGCAGCGGAACAGTTACGGCGACATCACCGATCAGGTTGTGGCTGCCGTCGAGGGTCATCGGGCCGAATGCCGTTCCGATGTCGCCGTCAATAGGCGCCGTGTTCATCGCGACGATCGTGCTGATGAGCGTGTTTTGCTGGGTGCCGTAGGTAACCAAGCCGCCGCTGTCCGTATCGGCGGTGTTGAACGCGATGGTGGCGTTTTTCGCGGACACGCCGCCGTTCAGCGCGGCGACGCCCCCGCCGTGCGCGCGCGAGTTGACGTGCTTCTGGGCAAGCCGAACCGCATTTCCGGAGACCGTCGAATTGCGCAGGACAGTGAAGTTGTAGCCGCTGCCATGCGTGCTGCTCAGACCGCCACCGAAAGCCCGGCCGTAGTTGCCGATAAACACCTCGTTGTCGCTGATCGTGCTGTACTTGACATCGATCGAGCCGAACGCGGATACGCCACCGCCCATGATGAAGCAGTCCGCGCAATTGGCGCTGGTGGTATTGCCGCTGATGGTGCTGTTGTTGACGGTAACTTGCGCCAGCGGGTTCTCGTATTCGCCGACATTGATGCCGCCGCCGTAACTCCAGCTTTCCTCCGAGTGGGCCGCGTTGCCGCTGATGTTGCTGTCGACGATCATCACCGAATCGCCATTGACATGCAGTCCGCCACCATAGGCGACTCCGCCGGTGGATTCGGCCCGGTTGTCGGCAATCGTCGAATACTTGAATGACGCGTCGTCTGTGGTGAACGCGCCGCCGCCAAAGGCGCGACCCGTGCTTGCAATGGCGGAGTTGCCCGATACCTCGCTGCCGTCGCTGAGGGCCAAGTTATAGGCGTAGATGCCGCCACCGACCGATCGGTTGGTGGAGAGGGCCTCATTGCCCGAGACGATGCTTCGCTCAAGCGTCAAGTCGCCGACAACATCCAGACCCGCGCCGTAGGCGCCCACGTTGTTGCCATCGCCGGCCCGGCAGCCGGTGACGGTGCTGTCTGCAAAAAGGACATTGCCCATGATCCAGGTGCAGCCGCCATACCCTTGGGCATGGAACCCGTTGCGCAAGGTCAGATCACGGATGGTGAGCGAACCTGTGTGGTACAGGACGCGTGAAGCATGATTGCCATCGATCGCCAGCGCATCGCGCCCCGGTCCTGCGAGGACAAGATCGCCATCGGACTCCAGCTGACCCGAGGTCAGCTTGATCACGCTGCAGGTCAGTGCGGAAAGGTCGATCGTGTCGCCGCTGATCGCGCCGGACATCGCCTGACGCAAGCTGCCCGGCCCGCTGTCGTTGCAGTTGGTGACGACCACCGTGGCAGCTGGCCGCTGCGCTGCAGGCCTGGCGCGCACTGCGGCGTGGCTGCGATTGCGCCATCCCGCCGCGCTGCCGCCTGGCGAAGGACTGTTGCCGGAATGATGGTTGCGCGCGAAGGGCGTTGTAGCAGTGCGGGTTGGTTCTGCAACGGCAAACCCCGCTCCAAGCGCAAGTGCGACGAGCATCGAACTGGCCAGCGCTTTCCGGCGCGGCAGGCCGATACGCATGCAAGACTGCATGGTCATTGTGAATCTCCTGATTTTCCCCGTTGGGCCGGAGCGTGTCCGGCATCCGCATGGCAGCGGACGGCAAAGTATAAAATGTGGCGAGGCCGGATCAACGACCGACGTCATCCGCGATGGCGCCAGTCGTTGTCGAGCGCGTCCCGCTGCCGATGCGCAGCGGGACGGAAAACACAGGTTGGCCTCATGGCCACGGGTGTGACAGCCAACACAGGCGCCGCGACCGGCGCGCCGGAAAACCGGACGTGCCTATGCCGCCAGTCCGTAGCTGCGCAGCAGCGCGTCCGGCTGCGGTTCGCGGCCGCGGAACTCGATGAAGCTTTCCAGCGCAGGCCGCGATCCGCCGACGGCCAGAATCGCCTTGCGATACGCTTCGCCGGTGGCGCGATCGAACACGCCGGCCTGCTCGAACTTGTCGAACGCATCCGCCGAAAGCACCTCGGCCCACAGATAGCTGTAGTAACCGGCGCCGTAGCCGCCGGCGAAGATGTGCGTGAACGCATGCGGAAAACGCTGCCATTCCGGCGGCTGGATGACGGCCACCTCCTCGCGCACCTCGCGCAGAATCGGCATCGCGCGTGCGCCGCTGGCCGGATCGAATTCGCGGTGGATGCGGAAATCGAACAGGCCGAATTCGAGCTGGCGCACGAGGAACATTCCGGCATGGAAATGGCGTGCCGCCTGCATGCGCGCGAACAGGTCGTCCGGCAACGGCTCGCCGGTCTGCCAATGGCGCGCGAACAGATCCAGTGCCTCGCGCTGCCAGCCGAAGTTCTCCATGAACTGGCTCGGCAGTTCGACCGCATCCCACTCCACGCCGCTGATGCCGCCGACACCGGGGTAGTCGACCTCGGTCAGCATGTGATGCAGGCCGTGGCCGAACTCGTGGAACAGCGTCAGCACGTCGTCGTGGGTCAGCAGCGACGGTTGCAGCGTTTCGCCTGCCACGCCCCTGATCGGCGGCGCGAAATTGCAGGTCAGGAAAGCGACCGGCAACTGCGTGCCGTCCTCGCGCCGGAAGCGGTTCACGCACACGTCCATCCACGCGCCGCCGCGCTTGCCGCTGCGCGCGTACAGGTCGACGTAAGTGCCGGCGAACGTCGCGCCGTTCTCGTCGACCAGATCGTAGTAGCGCACGTCGGGATGCCAGACGTCGACGTCCTCACGCCGCTTCATCGACACACCGAACACGCGCCGCACGATCTCGAAGAATCCTTCGAGCACGGCATCCAGCGCGAAGTAGGGTTTCAGTTCTTCCTCGTTCAGCGCGTACTTGTCCTCGCGCAGCTTCTCGGCGGCGTAGCCGACATCCCAGGGCTGCAGGTCGGCGATGCCGAGCCGGTCTGCGGCGAACGCGCGCAATTCCTCCAGCTCGCGCTGCGCGAGCGGCTTGGCGCGCGCGGCCAGGTCGTGCAGGAAGGAGAACACCGCTTCCGGCGAGGGTGCCATCTTGGTCGCCAGCGATTCCTCTGCGGCATCGCGGAAACCGAGCAGTTGCGCGGCCTCGTGGCGCAGCGCGAGGATCTTTTCGATGCGCGCCGAGTTGTCGAACGCGTTCGCGTTGGGGCCCTGATCCGAGGCGCGCGTCTGGTACGCGGTGTAGACGCGCTCGCGCAGGTTCCGGTCGTCGGCATAGGTCAGCACGGCCTGCACGCTCGGCTGTTTCAGCGTGACGCGCCAGCCTTCGGCGCCCTGCTCGGCCGCATAGCTACGCAGCACCGCGCGGCCGGAATCGGGGATGCCGGCGAGCTGCGCCTCGTCGGTCAGCGTCTCGCTCCAGGCATCGGTCGCATCGAGCACGGCTTCCTCGAACTCGGTCGCGAGCCGCGCCAGTTCGTTGGCTATCTCGCGGAAACGCGAGCGCGCCGGTTCTTCCAGCGCGACGCCGGACAGGCGGAAATCGCGCAGTCCGTGTTCCACCAGCGCGAGCGCCGCGCGCGGCAGCGCCTGCGTCGCGGCCGCATCGCCGACGGCCTTGGTCGCGGCGAACAGCGCGCGGTTCTGGCCGAGCTCGCTGGCGTGCTCGACGATCCTTTCCTGTGCGGCCGAATACGCCGCGCGCAGCGCCTCGCTGTCGGCCACGCCGTGCAGGTGCGAAACCGGCGCCCAGGCGCGGTTGAGGCGGTCGTCCAGCTCCTCGCCCAGCCGCATCACGCTGTCGAAATCGCGTGGCGCATCCGACGCCAGCAAGGCCTCGATGCGCGCGCGGTAGTCGGCGAGGATCGTGTCGATCGCCGGTTCGACGTGTTCCGGCGCAATCTCGGAAAAACGCGGCAGGCCGGTGGTGTGCAACAAGGGATTGGCGTGAGTCATGGGCGCGACACGAAAAGGACGATCCACCAACGTGATGGACGGGAGACGGGAAATCAAGCATGGCCGCGGCCTCGGAGCGGCGCGCGGCAACCGGGGCGATGCTGTGTGGGCGTGTGTCCGGCGCGGCTCGGCGCGTCCCCCCTGCCGCGGCGGAAATCCGCCGTCAGCGCGCCGCAGGCCGCGATGGGTGCTTGAGCGGCGGACGGCGCGTGCAATGGCCGCCGTGGTCAACGCGTCCCGCGCCTGTGTGCGGCGCGGCTCTGGTGCTAGGCTGCACGGCTTTCCCGAATCCGGCCGCCATGAACATCCGACCCTACGATGGCCTCTATCCGCGCATTGCCGCCAGCGCGTGG
>JASLGB010000268.1 GCA_030150315.1 Dokdonella sp.
GACGACTACCTGCGCGGCTACTTCAATCACTTCGCCTTCCAGAGCGTCACGACCGAGCAGATGCTGGAATGGATGAAGCCCAACCTGACCGACAAGTATCCCGGCAAGATGAGCCTGGACGAGGTCAAGCGCTGGATCTACGAGCCGGGCGTGCCGGACGACGCGCCGGTGCCGGCGTCGCCGCGTCTGGCCGCGATCGCCGCCGCGCGGGCGGAGTGGGTCGACGGCAAGCGCAGCGCCGCCGATCTGGGCGCCAAGGACTGGAACACGCACGAGTGGATGTACTTCCTCGACGGCCTGCCGCAGAAGCTCTCGCACGAGCAGCTCGCCGAACTGGATGCCGCCTGGCATCTCAACGGCTCGCCGAACGCCGAGATCGCGCGTCGCTGGTATCTCGCGGCGATCGCCGCCGACTACCGTCCGGCGCGCGAGGAAATGGCCAAGTACATGACGCGCATCGGCCGTCGCTACCTCATCGTTGCGCTCTACGAAGACCTGGCCAAGACGCCCGAGGGCAAGGCGTTCGCGAAGCAGGTCTACGCCAAGGCCAAGCCCGGCTACCACCCGATGACGCAGGCGAGCATCGAAAAGGTGCTGGCGAAGAAGGCGTCCTGACGGCGCGCCAGGCTTTCGCGGAAATCATCGCCGGGGCCGCCTTGCCGAACTGCAGGGCGGCCGCGGTGATCGAGGTCGGAGGTTGGACTCCTTAGCGCGGCGGACGCGATCCGGCGCGCAATCGGGCGCTTCGACTCCGGCAGGTCGGCGCCTGGCGTCCGGCCTACACCAGGGCCTCGATCACGTCCGGGTGCCCGAGGAAATCGCGCGGGCTGGCACTGCGGCCATAGGCGCCGGACTGGAATACGACGACCAGATCGCCCGGCTGCGCCACGTCGAGTTCGGCGCGGTCGGCAAGCAGGTCGAGCGGCGTGCACAGCGGGCCGACGACGCTCGCGTTCTCCTTGTCCGCACTGACGCGGTTGATCGCGACCGGATAATTCTTGCGCATGACCTGGCCGAAGTTGCCCGACGCGGCGAGGTGCTGGTGCATGCCGCCGTCGACGACGAGAAAGACCTGTCCGCGTGAAATCTTGCGGTCGATCACGCGCGCGACGTAGATGCCGGCTTCGCCGACCAGCCAGCGGCCAAGCTCGATCGCCAGGTGCGCGCCGCCGGCATCGCCGCGCACGAGTTCGGCCAGGCGCGCGAGGTTGTCGAGGATCGGCGCGAGGTCGAGCGGCGTGTCCTGGATCGTGTACGGAATGCCGAAACCGCCGCCGAGGTTGAGCGTTCGCAGCGGCGCGGGCAGCTGGTCGAGCCAGCTCATGGCGAGGTCGTAGCACAGCGTCTGCGCTTCGACGATCGCGGCGGCACGCAGGTTCTGCGAGCCGGCGAACAGGTGGAAGCCCTCGAAGGAAAGACCGAGCGCGGCGATCTCGCGCAGCATCTCCGGCACGCGGTCGGCGTCGATGCCGAACTGGCGCGCGCCGCCGCTCATCTTCATGCCCGATGCCTTCAGCTCGAACGGCAGGTTCGCGCGCACCGCCACGCGCGCGGCCACGCCGCTGCGTTCGCTGGCGCGTGCCAACACGTCCAGTTCGCGGAAAGATTCGACGTTGACGAGGATGCCGGCCGCGTGTGCCTGCTCCAGCTCGGCGTCCGACTTGCCCGGCCCGGCAAAGCTGATGTGGCGAGGATCCATGCCGCTGTCGAGCGCGGTGCGCAGTTCGCCGCGCGAGGCGACGTCCAGTCCGTCGACGAGCTGCGCCATATGGCATACCAGCGCCGGCATCGGATTGGCCTTCATCGCGTAGTGAAGCAGCACCTCCGGCGGCAGCCGCGACCTGAGCCGGCGCGCGCGCGCGGTCAGGCGCGCGCGGTCGTACAGGTAGCACGGCGTCGAGCCGACCGCGGCCACCGTGCTGGACAACGGCCGACCGCCGATGAGCCATTCGCCGCGCGCGTCGCGTTGCCAGGGAATTTCCGGTGCAGCCGCCGGTTCGCTTGCCGTCGTGTCCAAGGAGTCTTCCGTCGTGCAGGAACGATGCCGTGGCGCATCCGCCGCGTCGGTCGTCATGGTACATGCCCGCGTGTTGCCGTCGTCGTATCGAGCAGCGGACGCAGGGCGAGGATCGGTGTGCTCTTCATCAGCTCGAGCAGGAGCGGCACCAGGTCTTCGCCACGATGGTTGAAGCGGAAGCAGGCCTCGCCGAGATAGAGCGCGAAATAGCGCTGCGGTATGCCCCGGTAGGGGCGCAGCCATTCGCGCGCGTAGTCCCAGAACGCCCCGACCAGGTCATCCGTTGCGCGCGCGGGGGCGGCGGTCGAGCGCATCGCGATGCGGTTGCCGTGTGGCCGCAGCAGCAGTCGGCCATGCGTTGCGTCGATGCTGATCAATCCGTCCCGCGCGGGCGCGGCCGTTTCGGCATGCGCTTCGGTGGGTGTGCTGGCCTGCACCTCGATGCGCTCGCCGTGCAGGCGTATGTCGTAGGCGACGCTGTGCTCGTCGGACTGCGGCGGCAGTGCGGCGACGCCGCCGGACAGCGTGCAGCAGGCGCGCAAGACCCGGTTGAAGCGCTCGCGCGAAGCCGGTGCGGCCATGCCCGCTTCACGCAACCGGTATGCCGGATCGCCAAGCGCGAAGTGCTCCAGCAGCATGTGCTTGGTCCCGTCGGGGAGACGGATGGAATCCCATGCCGATGTGTCGCTGTAACGCAGGCCGCAGCCTTGGCATTTGAGTCGACCATCGCCCAGACGCCAGGTTCTGGTGTCTCCGCAGCGCGGACACTGCTGTGTCGCAGCATTCTCGTCGTGGGTCCGCGATTCAGGTGAATTGGATGGCTCAGTGGAGTCCGAATTGAAATGGTATTTGGCTTGGACGGAAAACATCGTTTGGCTCCCGGTCCTGACGCATTATGAATTGACTCGAATTGAATATATTTATCTCGGCCTTTTCCATTAATTGCGAAGGCCATCACGGCTGCGCGCTACACTCTCGCCTAGCTTATGCCTCATTCGCGCTGCGATGCGGCGCGATCCTCGTTTTATTCCTTTCGCAAGATTCCACGTTGGTCCGAATTGGTGCCGACAAGGCAGCTTCGTCATTGCGAAATGGAAGGCGCATTAAAAAAGAAGAGGTCAACCAGTCAATGTTCAAGGTATTGGCATTAGCTTTCATCGCAGGGGCGTCGATGCCGGCGGTCGCGGCAGAATGGTTTGTCTCGCCGTCGGGCAACGACAGCAGCGGCACGGGGTCGATCGACCGGCCGTTCCGCACGGTTTCCCGAGTGCTCAGCACCAGCACCGGCGTCACCAGTGCAGGTGACACGGTCACGCTGCGCGCCGGCACCTACAACGAATGCGATGTGCGTCTGCGCAAGCCGCTGACGTTGCGCTCGCATGCGGGCGAGCGCGCCCACATCCATTGCGCCATCACCACGCCGGACAGCGTCACCATCCAGGTCGATCGCGCGGCATCGGGCAGCCGCATCGCCGGCCTGGAAATCACGGGTGGCATGTACTACGCCGTCATGCTGCAAACCGATTGGTGGGGCACCGGACAAGGCGGCACCGGACCATCGAACGTCATCATTGAAGACAACTACATCCACGACACCGGCCGCGACGGCATCAAGCTGACGCCGAAGACCAACAACGTCACCATCCGGCGCAATGAAATCGCGCGCACCGGAATCATCTATCCGGCGGGGACGCACCTGGACTATCGCAATGCCGACGGCATCGACATGGTCAACGTGCAGAAGGTCACGATCGAGGACAATTACATCCACGACATCTCGACCACCGGCCTGTACTTCAAGGGCGGTTCCAGCGACATCCTGGTGCAGCGCAACCGAATCGAGAATGCCGGAATGGCCGGCATCCTTGTCGGCTTCGACACCAGCGTCGAATTCTTCGATCGGACGATCAATCCGAATTTCTACGAGGCGATCGGCAGCGCGGTGATCAACAACGTCGTGCGCAATACCGATTACGAAGGCATCGGCATGTATTCGGCGCACTCGCCGATGATCGCCAACAACACCATCGTTCACACCGCCAAGGTCGGCCACTCGGCGATCTACTTCGGCACGCCGATGCAGGACTGGGATCCGATCGCGAAGCGTCCGCCGACGACCACCGCGACGCTGCGCAACAATCTGGTCATCCAGGACGGCGGCACCTGCGTCGAGATCCGCTGGTTTGGCGAGCTCGGCGGCGTGTCCGGCCTGGAAGGACGCCCCGATCTCGACTACAACGCCTACTTCGACCGCTCCGGCTCGTGCCGCTTTGCCGACAACCGACCCGGTTCGCCGGACGGTCTCCGCAACAACAACGGCACGCGTGGTGGCAACCTGGTCCTGTGGCGCAGTGTCCACAGCGCCGATACGCACTCGATCGAAACCGTGCTCTCCGTCGATGCCACCGGTCACGTGCCGCAGGGCAGCCCGGCGATCGATGCCGGCACCTTCCTGTCGAAGGTCACCGACGACATCGACCGCCAGCCGCGCCACGCGCCGTATGACATCGGCGCCGACGAGGCTTCGGAGCCGCCGGTCCAGGTGTTCAGGAACGGCTTCGACTGATTCGTCGGGTCTTGATCGCCCCTCGTCGATGCGGTGCCTTCGGTCACCGCATCGACCGGCGCGAATCGACCGGCTGGCCCGCAAGGGCGCACAATCGGGCACGGCGTGACCGGTGCCGGAGTTCTTCCATCGCACCGGCAACAGCGAAGGAGGTCGCCCATGCCCAGACGATGGATTGTGCCGGTCCTTGCATGCGTCGCGCTGGCGGCGCCACTGGCCGCGAAGGAGTGGATCGTCGCCACCGATGGCGATGATGCGAAGGGTGATGGCTCGTCGGCCAAACCGTTCCGCAGCGTGGGCCGCGTGCTCGATACCTCGATCGGTGTCGTTTCCGACGGCGACACCGTCACCTTGCGCGCCGGTACCTACAACGAATGCGACGTGCGCCTGCGCAAGCGGCTGACCCTGCGCGGCCAACCGGGCGAGCGGGCGCACATCCATTGCGATCCGGCCACGCACGATTCGGTCGTGGTGCAGATCGATCCGCCCGCTTCGGGCAGCCGCATATCCGGACTCGAGCTCAGCGGTGCGGCCTACTACGGCGTCAAGCTGGAATCGTACTGGTCGCGCGGGAACCCGTCCGAGCGCGGTGCGTCCGGTGTCGTGCTGGAGGATCTCAGGATCCATGACACCGGCCGTGACGGCATCAAGCTGACGCCGCACTGCGACGACGTGGTCATCCGGCGCTCGGAAATCTGGAACACCGGGGCGATCGACCCGCCCGGCACGCCGCTGGAACAACGCAATGCGGAGGGCATCGACAACGTCGGCGGCAATCGCCTGCGCGTCGAGGACAACCACCTCCACGACATCGCCACCACCGGGCTTTACGTCAAGGGCGGCGCGACCGGCGCGATCGTGCAGCGCAACCGCATCGAGAACACCGGCTCCGGCGGCATCCTGATCGGATTCCATACCGACGAGGAATTCTTCGATGCGGCCAATCCCGACTACCACGAGTCGATCGATGCGGTCGTGCGCAACAATCTGGTGCGCGGCACCGACTACGCCGGCATCGGCCTGTACTCGGCGAAAAATACCCTGGTCGTCAACAACACCATCGTGAATGCGGCGCGGCGCGGCCACGCCGCGATCTTCTTCGGCATTCCCATGGCGGACGGATTCCCGAAGCCGCGGCAGCCAAGCATCGACGCGCGCGTGCGCAACAATCTGGTCGTCGAGCCGGCCGGCGACTGCGTCGCGATCCGCTGGCAGGCCGGCGGTGAAGCCCATGGCGTGCGGGCGCGCGTTGCCGAATTCGTCGAGCGCCATGTCGCGGCCGCCGGCAGCGGGATTGCCGCCCTGCAAGGCAATCCGGACTTCGACTACAACGCCTACGACGCCGCCTGCCGTTTTCGCGACGAGCGCCCGCCGCAGCCGGTAGCCGGCGCAGTCGATTTCGCCGCCTGGCGCGAACGCGAGGACGCCGACGCACACGGCATCAGCGCCGTGCTGCGCGTCGACGCGGATGGCCGCCTTCCGGCCGACAGCCCGGCGCGCGCCAGCGGACTGGCGCTTGAGGCGGTTCGCGACGACCTGCAGGGGCGTACGCGCTCCGCGCCGCCGGACATCGGCGCGATGCAGTCGGCGGCGGCCAGGTGAGCTACTCATCTTCGTCGGCCGAGGTCAGGTGCAGCTCGGTGGCGAAGTCCGGTGCCGGCGCCGCCGCGCACCAGCGGCCGTAGACCGGTCGCCGGCTGCGCTCGACGAAACCGGCCTCGATCCATGCGGCGATGCAGTGCGCAGGGCCGGCGTGCTCGAACGACACCGCGGCGTAGCCGGCGCGACCGGCGGCACGCAGCAGGACCTGCACCGGATCGATGCCGAGCGCCGCGCCGCTTTCGCCCCACCAGTCGCGCACATGCAGCACGCGGTCCTGCGCTTGACACGCGAACCACGCACTCAGCGCGGAGCCGTCGCGGCGCTCCACCAAAAGCAGGCGCGTTTCGGCGATCTGGCCGAAGCGCCAGCGCAGGAATTGCCGGTCGCGCTCCGTGACGCAGCCGCTCCACGGCGTGCTCTCGTGCCATAGCGCGTCCACGCGCGCATCGTCGAAGTCGCCCCATTCGCCGCGCAGATGGCGCAGCCTGCGATGGTGTCGCCAGTGCGACAGCGATTGCGCGAGGTCGACTGTCGAGCCGGCCAGTGGCGCCAGCAGGCGCGGCAGGCGCCGCCCGGCGTAATGCCGGTAGCTGAGCACGCGCGCATAGCGCACGATGTCGGCGATGCGCTCATAGCTGCCAAGGCGGCGGATCAGCGGCACCGCCTTCGTGTTCGGGAAGCCGTACAGCAGATCGAAGCGCCGCGCGCCGCTGGCGGCCAGTTCGCGCTGCAGCGTCAGCGCCGGGCCGAGCGAGCGATGCGTCGCGCATACGGCCAGGTCCACCAGCACGCCGGCGGCCACCGGTCGCCCGCGAAATTCCATGCGGCGCGGGCCGATGGCGGCCACGCCGACCCGCTGCTCGCTGGGGTCGTGCCGCAGCAGCGCCAACAGCGGCGCGCCGTAGGGGCATTCGCGATAGAACCAGTCGAACTTGCGCCGCATGCGCTCGTCCTGGCCGAGGTTTCCGTGCCAGATCGCAAGCACCGCTTCGCGGTCGCGGTCGACCTCGCCCAGCTCGACGCGGTAGGCATCGGCGACGATGGCCTCGCTCATGGAGCGTCTCCGATCGAGGCGACATGGCCGAGCAGGACCGGCGCGCGATGCTGATAGCGCGTCGTGCGTCGTTTCGCGGCGATGTCGGCATAGACCGCCTCCGCCTGCGCCGGTGCAAGGCCGAGCACGGCGGCGAGGTCGGTGGCGGCAAAGCCGTGGTCGAGCGCCCACAGCGCCAGATCCATCAACTGGTAGGGCAGGGCGAAATAGAACTCGTCCTGTCCCTGCTCAAGGCTGTAAGTGTCGGTCGTCGGCTGCGCCTCGCACACGCGCGCAGGCAGGCCGAGGGCGCGCGCCAGCGCATAGACCTGGGTCTTGTACAAATGCGCGATCGGCTTCACGTCGGCCGCGCCGTCGCCGTTCTTGACGAAAAAGCCCTGGTCGTATTCCAGCCGGTTCGGCGTGCCCACCACGGCGTAGTTGAGGCGGTCGGCGTGGAAGTACTCGATGCTCTTGCGCACGCGCTGCTTGAAGTTGGTCGCGGCGACGATGGTCAGATAATGGTCGAGTCCGAGTTCGCGCTCGTACAGCCTGCCGCCCGGCGCCTGCGCGATCAGTCGGAAGCGGTTGAGCAGGCCCTGCGTGCGGCCGGAGATGGCCAGCTTCATCTTCCAGTCGTCGCGGTATTCGGGCAGCACTTCGCGCACCGCGTCGTCGCGTGCGGCGTAGCAGCCGATCGCCGCCAGCGTCGGCGCGATGTCGAAGGTCTGCACGCGCACGTCGAGATGAGCGGCCAGCAGCTCGGCGCGCGCCGCACTGTCGGGGTCGGAATCGCGCTCGGGCAGGATCAGGCAGAACACGCGCGCCGCACCGACCGCGCGCACGGCCAGCGCGGCACAGACGGAGCTGTCGATGCCGCCGGAAATCGCCACCACCAGTCCGCGCCGGTGCAAGGTGCCGGCAAGAATCTGGCGCAGGCGGTTGGCGATGCGGTCGGCTTCGGCTTCGCAATCGATCTCGAGCACGCGCGCATCGAAGGCGGTCGGTTCGCCCGCGGTCATGACGCCTCTCCCGGGTTTGTCCGCAGCCGCGCGCGCACCACGCGCACGATGCCGTTGTCGTCGCCGTGTCCCTCGACTTCGCGCCAGTGCGCGATCGCGCCGAGCCGGCGCCGGATCGCCTCGCCCTGGCCTGCGCCGACTTCCAGCACCAGCCAGCCGCCGTTGCGCAGCAGGCGCGGCGCCTCGTCGATCACGCGCATCAGGATCGACACGCCGAGCGGGCCGCCGTCGAAGGCCAGTGCCGGTTCGTGCGCGGCCACTTCCGCGGCCATGCGCGCCACTTTCGATCCGCTGATGTAGGGCGGGTTGCAGCTGACCAGGTCGACGCGCGCATCGAAGGCGGCGCCGAACGGTGCGAACAGATCGCCCTGCACGAAGTCCGCTCGCGAGCTCAGGCCGAGCGCGGCGGCGTTGCGCCGCGCCAGCTCGACCGCCGCGGGATCGAGATCGGCGCCGTGCACGCGCGCATCGGGTTGCGCGCGCGCGATGGCCAGTGCGACATTGCCCGAGCCGGTGCAGACATCGACCACCACCGCCGCGGCGACGTCGCGCAGGCTGTCGATCGCGCAGCGCGCCAGCAGCTCGGTTTCATGACGCGGCAACAGCGCTTCCGGGCCGGCCAGCAGTTCCATGCCGTGGAAATGCACGCGCCGCGTCAGGTGCGCCAGCGGCGTACCGGCCAGACGCTGGTCGAGCAGGGTATCGAGGCGCGCCTGCGCCGCGGCGTCGAGCGGCGGCAACGCGCCTGCGCGCGCAGCCACCGCCGAGCGTGCTTCACCGGCGGCGAGATACCACAGCGCGCGCAGGGTCGATTCGGCGTCTTCCTCCGGCTTGTCCGCGAGAAAGGCGAGCCCGGCCAGACGCTGCAGGCGCGGATCGGCGGCGGGAATGGGCGTGGCCATGGTCATGCTGCCTGCCGCAGGCGCTCGACGAAACGCACGATCGCGTCCACCGAATCGAAGTTCTCCGGCAGCATCTGGCTGTCCTGCACCTTCACGCCGAACGTCGTCTCCAGGAACAGCACGATCTCGAGCACGCCGGTCGAGTCGACGATGCCGCGGTCAAGCAGCGACTCGTCGTTGGCGAGGTCGTCCGGGTTGCCCGAGAACAGCAGGTTCTCGAGGATGTAGCTGCGCACTTGCGACTGGATCGACATGACGGAGCCTTCGGTCAGGAGGGTGGAGGGTTCGTGTTGTTGCCGTGGACGAAGTGCTGTTCCAGCAGCAGCGTGGAGGCGATGCCGACAAGGGCCTGGTTGTCCGCGAATCCGCCGGCACGGCCGGCCTGGCACTTGACCAGCAGGCGGCCGACCGCCTCGGCGTCGAACAGGCCGCTGTCGCGCACGCGATGTGGCGCGAACGTGTCGGCGACCCAGTCGAGCGGCCGGCCGTTGTCGAAGAAGCTGGCGCCGTCGGGCGCGCGATAAGGCTGCTTGGTGCGTGTGCGGATCGATTCCGGCAGCAGGCCGGAGAGCGCACGGCGCAGGATGTGCTTCTCGGTCAGGCCGCGGATCTTCCAGTGCGGCGGCAGCCGGTTGGCGAACTCGATCAGGCGATGGTCGAGGTACGGGAAGCGGCCTTCGATCGAGTTGGCCATCGCCACGCGGTCGCCCTGAGCCGACAGCAGGTAGCCGGCCATCAGCGTCTTCGCCTCGACGTACTGGTCGCGTGCGAGCGGCGTCCAGCGTGCGATGTGCGGCGGCAGGCTGCGCTCGCATTCCTCCAGCGCGGACCACTCGCCCATCTGCGCGCGTGCATCGGCGGAAAGGAAGGCGAATGCGCGTTGCGACGTGCTCCAGCGTGGCACATGGGCGAACACCGCACGTTCGATGTGCTCCAGCCCCTGGCCGAAGAACGAACGCGCCAGCGCCGGATTGGCCACCGGTGAATGGCCGAGCCAGCCGTACAGCCGGCCGAGCAGCAGCGGACGCAGGCGCGACTGCGGCTGGCGCGCCCAGAACCGGCGCACCTTGGCCTCCTTGAACAGGTCGTAGCCGCCGAACACCTCGTCGGCGCCTTCGCCGGTCAGCACCACCTTGAGGCCGGCGCGGCGCACTTCGGCCGACAGCAGCATCAGGGGCACCGGCGCGGTTCGCGGCACCGGCGCCTCGGCGTGCAGGACGAAGCGCGGGAATGCCTCGCCGATGTCGCGGCGCGAGACGCGCAACGTCGAGTGCCGTGTGCCCAGATGCCGTGCCATTTCCTGCTGATGCGCGCTTTCGTCGAATTCGGGATCGTCGAACGCGATCGAGAAGGTATGCATCGGCACCGACGTCAGGCGACGCACCAGCGCGACGATGCCCGACGAATCGAGGCCGCCGCTGAGATAGGCGCCGACCGGCACGTCGGCGCGCAGCTGCAGGCGCACGGCATCGTCGAGCAGGGAGCGGAGCGCGCCGGTGGCCGCGTCGATGGAATCGAACGGCGGCGGCGTGCCGGCGTCGGGGAAGTCCCAGTCCCAGTAGCGCCAGAGGTGTTCGCGGCCGTCGGCCTCGATCGCCAGGCAGTGTCCGGGCGGCAGGCTGCGCACGCCGCGGAACGCGGTCTGCGGATCCAGCGGTGCCCAGAACGTCAGCGCCTGTGCCACGCCGCGCAGGTCGAGCCGGGCCAGCTCCGGCGCGGCGGCAAGCAGGGACTTGATTTCGGACGCGAACCAGAATCCCTCGCGCGTGCGGGCATGGAACAGCGGCCGGATCCCGGCACGGTCGCGCGCCAGCAGCAGGCGCTGGCGCGCGCCGTCCCACAGCGCGATCGCGAACTGGCCGTTCAGGTGTTCGACGAAACGGTCGCCGTAGCGATCGTACAGGTGCACGATCACCTCGGTGTCCGACTGCGTGTAGAAGCGGTGGCCGTCGCGTTCGAGGGTGGCGCGCAGTTCCAGGTAGTTGAAGATCTCGCCGTTGAACACGGTCCACGTCGTGCCGCGCTCGTTGTGGATCGGCTGCGTGCCACCGGCCAGATCGATGATCGACAGCCGCGCATGCGCCAGCCCGACACCCGGCTCGATGCGCAGGCCGGTGCCGTCCGGGCCGCGATGCCGCAGCGCGCCGATCATGCGTTCCAGCACGCTACGCGAGTGTTCGGCGCTGAAGCAGGCGAGGAAGCCGGCGATGCCGCACATCGTCTCAGTCCTCCCCGCGCAAGGGTTGCGCCAACGCGGCGTGTTCGAGCGGTTGCGCACGGGCACGGCCGAGCAGGCTGGCGAGCAGGCGTTCGGCCGCCAGCCGCCAGTCGTCGCGGCGCACGTCGACCCACTGCAGCCGGCGTGCGTGCGTGGCCATCTGCTGCTTGTAGTCAGCCTCGCCGGCGAGGAAGTCGTATTCGTCGAGGCCTTCGGCGAGGCAGCGCTCGATCGCCAGCAGGTGGATCAGGAATCCGGGGCGGTCGTGCGCCCCGAGCACGTTGTAGTCGAGGCCGGTGTTGTAGACATACGCGCGCCGTCGCCACATCAGCAGGTAGAGATAGCCGACCACCTTCGTGCCGGCGCTGACGCGCAACAGGCGGGCGCTGCAGCCGCCGCCGCGACGAGCCACGAAATCGCGGTGGAACGTGTCGAAGAACGGACGGGCGAACGAGCCTTCCTTGCCGCGCGAGCGCCAGTACGCGCCGTGCAGCCGGCCGAGTTCGTCCAGCCATTCCAGCGTCTCGCCGACATCGGCGGCATCGTCGATGCGCAGCGCGCCGAGCTTCTGGTAGTGGCGTCGCGTCTGGCGCAGGCCCGAGCGCGTGGAGCGGCCGAGGCTTTCGAGATAGTCGCGGCCGCTGGCACGCAGTTCGGCCAGGTCGACGAAGCAGGATGCGCTGGCGTGGGCGCTGCGCGCGCACAGCGGCGCCGGCAGCGAGGCCGAGATGGCCGCGGCATCGGCCGACGCGCTGATGCGCAGCCGCCGCCAGTTGCGGTCGTGCGTGTCTAGCGCCTCGAACAGCAGCGCATACGCCAGCCGCTCGAAGCCGGGGCGGGCAAGCACACCGGCGTATTCGATCGTCAATTCGTCCAGCTCGAGGTCGCCGGTTTCCTGCAGGTGGATCGAGCGCGCGCCGAGCAGGCGGCGCGCGCCGCGCTCCGGTGCGTCCACGAGCAGGGCCAGCGCCATCACGCCGCGCGCGTCGTGGCAGCGGAACACGGTCGGCAGGTAGCGTTGCGGCAGATGGCGCAGCCACGTCGAAACCCACGACCAGCTGGTGAAGGGCGAGCCGTTGGCGAGCGCCTCCAGCGCGCGCCATTCCTCGCCGAGCGAGGGGCATTGGTCCAGTGCCAGCAATTTGCCGCGGGCGATCATGTCAGTGGGCCTCCGTGGCAGTCAGTCGACGCACGCGGTCGACCAGACGGAACGCGGTGAACTTGAACCCGTCGCGCAACGGCGATCGGCCCACCTCGCGCGGGGTCACGCCGTGGCGGCGCAGGAAGGCGTTGGCCGTGTGCAGGGCGCGCCGCCGGGTGCCGGACGCGGTCAGGAAGGTGACGCTGAGCGAGATCGACACCTCGCTGCCGACCTTGACCCAGTGCGGCGAGGACAGCGGCACCTGCAAGCCGTCCCCCGGATGCAACGCGAAGGTTTGTCCGAGCGCGGCAAACTCGTCGCGCCAGGGCAGGTTGCGCGGCGCACCGGTGACCCTGCGCTCGCGCTCCTCCTCGGCCATGACGACGCGGTCCTCGCCATCCCACACCGCCATCTGCTTGCTGCCGCGAAGCTGCAACAGGAAGTTGTGCTCGAAGTCGACATGGAACGGCGTGACCGCGCCGGGCGAGGACACGAACACGAAGGCATGGCGGCGGCACATGCCGGGCGCGATGTCGGCGAGCACGTGCTCGACCGGGTCGAGGCAGGCATCCAGAAGCCGTGCGTACTCGGGATCGGACTCGATGTACTTCAGCACCATCCACGAGCGCCGGGTCGCGATCTGCTGCAGCGTTTCCTCCACGCCGAGACCGGTGCGCGGCGTCAGCGCCGGGTCCTGGCCGATGCAAAGGTCTCCGCTGTTGTATTCGACCGCCTCCGCCGGCAGCGTGCGGGCGAGCTCGATCAGCCGCGGCAGTTGCAGCAGCGGGTGATCGCACAAGCGATGGCTGATGGCGAACGGCACGCGGTCGAAGTCGTGCCGCAACCGGTCACGCTCGATGCACAGGAGGGGCGCGTGTTCGGTGTCGATGCTCATGGTCGACCTCTCCCCGCACCGAAACGGTGCCGGATGCGATGGATGAGCGGAGCGTGGTGTACCAACGTGCGTGCAAACCCTCGCGTGCCGAGCGTGCAATCCACCAGCTGACGGCGCGTCGGCGACAGGCGCTCGGCCATGGAGTGACCGCTGCGTGCGCAGGAATCGACCCAGGCGGTGCCGTCGCCGGCCTGCGCCACGGCCTGCATCGCAAAACGCTCCAGAAGCAGTCCGGGCGAGTGGCGCGCGTAGCGTTCGTCATGGCCGATCTTGAACATGAAGGCGCCGTCACCGGCGATGAAGTTGCACTTCACCGCGATCGGCACCTGGTCCAGCGTCAGCTCGTACATGCGCAGGCGCCCGCGTTGGTGCGCGGCGCGGCAGACCTGCGCGAACCACGTCGCGTCGCCCTCGCGCGAGGCCAGCGCGGTGCCGGCGGCGCCTTTCCAGCCGATCGATTCGATGCGCAGGAAGCGCTCGATCCACGACTCGACCTCGTCGTCGGCGCGCAGGCTGCGGTAGGCCAGTGCGCCGCAATCGGCCAGGCGGCGCTCGAGGCGGCGCAGTTCCTTCTGGTGCTTGCCGGAAAGGTGGTCATCGCTGCCGACCTGTAGCAGGGCGCGCTCGTGGCGCACGAAGCGTGTGGCGACGTGGCGCTTGCGCGCCAGTGCGCGGCCCAGTGCGGCAAAGATCGGGCCGTCCGCGCGCAGGCTCTGCAGCTCGATCGCGCTCGGCGCCGCAGGCGAGGCGAGCCAGTCGAGCAGGGCGTCGCAGGTTGCCTCAAGGCGCGCGGCATCGAGCAGCGGCGAACCGAGGAACAGGTAATCGTGCTGCCAGGAGCGGAGCGACGGAATCGGCAGGCCGTGGAAGCGCCGGCACGGCTGCAGCGGAAGCAGGCCGCAAAGCCTGCCGTCGGCTTCGCGCAGGGTCAGCAGTCGCATCGGCGCGGTGACGAGGTGGCGCAGCGCCGCATCCAGCATCCACGCTTCGTGGAACGGATTCGGCTCGGCGGCACGGCGCGCGAGGGCGTCGATCTCCTGCGCCAGCGGCGGAGCGATCGCGGTCAGCGGCTGGGTCTGGACGAACATGGCCGCATGGCGGATGGCGGGCGCGATCATGGCAGGCCTCCTGGAAGACCCGAAGCGGGACGCGCGCGCACGGGCGACTGACGGCGCTCGCGCTCGCTCGGCGCTTCGCTCGATCCCTTGAGCGGACGCAGCCGCGAGCTGTACCAGTCCACGACGCGGCCGCCCTCGAACGCAACCCAGGACGGCCCCCACTGCCACAGCCTGACTTCGCGCGAGACCGGCTCGCCCAGCAGCGCCAGCACTTCTTCCTCGTGCAGGCCGAGGCGCAACCGTCCCGGCGCGACGGCGCGTTCGGGGCGGACGTCTGCGGCTTGCGGGGTCGGCAGCTCGTCGTGGATGCTGCGCTCGGCCATCCACGCGACGCCCAGCACGATCAGCGGCAGCAGCAGTCGCCAGCTGACCGCTTGCGCGGGCAGCGGCCGGGCTTCGACCGGCGCTGCTGGTTCGGCCCGCGTCCGTGCCGGAATGGCGCTGCTGCCGGCGCTGCCTGGCAGTCGGCCATTGCGCGCATGGAAGGCCATCGCCATCGCGTAGGCGGCATTGAGGCGTTGCAGTTCGGACGCGTCGCCGTTGCCGCCGCGATCCGGATGCAGGCGCGCGACGCGCCGTCGCCAGGCGTTCCGGAGCGCGTCCACGCCCTGCTCCGGGAGGCAGTCCAGTTCCTGGTACAGCGCGATGAAGTCGAAGTCGTCGGTCATGGCATTCACGCTCGCTGCGGCCGGCAGAAGACCTGCGGCAGTTGCACGATGGCGCGGAACCAGTCGTCGTCGATGTACGGTTCGATCGGCGTGCGCGGGATGTCGTAGCGATCCATGTCGGCGTTGGCGTCGGTGTAGCCGCCGTAGTAGGAAAACGCGTGGCGCACGCCCAGGCGTTCGAGGCAGCGCCGCGAGGCCGCGTTGAACGTGCTGCGTCCGCCGACCGGATAGGCGAAGCAGCGCATGCGCTGGCCCAGCTCGTGTTCGAGGCGCGCCGCGCAGCCGGAGATTTCCAGCCACTGCTCGTCCTCGTCGAGGCCGGAAAGAATCGCGTGGTTGATGGTGTGGCCGCCGATCGTCATGCCGTTGGCGGCCATCTCGCGCAGCATGTCCCAGGTCATCCACAGGTCTTCGCTGCCGCCGCGCGCGCGACCGCCGGCGATCGTGCGCAAGGTGGCGAGGAAGGCGCTCGCGCGCGCATCCGGCAGCGATTTGTAGGTGGCCAGCAGGCTGCGGATCGCGTCTTCGCGCGTCGCGTCGTCGATGCGCAGCGGCGGGCTCAGCCACTCGCCGAGATCGAGCGTTCCGCGATGCATGCCGCGCACCAGGCTGGCGATTTCGTCCCACCACGGCAGGCGCGGGCGGTCGATGAACCCGGTGGCGATGAAGAACGTCGCCGGCAGGTCGTTGTGGCGCAGCGCGGCGTAGGCCAGCTCGTAGTTGTCCAGATAGCCGTCGTCGAAGGTGATCAGCACATGCAGGTTGCGACGGTCCTTGCGCGCGTCGTCGATGTCGCCCGGCGAGATCACGTCGGCATGGCGCTTGAGGTAGCGCAGCTGGCGGTCGAATGCTTCCTGGCTGGCGCTCCACAGGCCGCGATCGAGGTTCGAGCGGCTGCCGTCGCCGATGCGGTGGTAGTTGAGGCCGAGGATTCCGCGCGAGGGCAGGCACGCCGCCAGCAACGGCCGCGTGCCGGTCGTGTTTAGGATTCTTGCCAATGTCCTGCGCTTCATCTTCCGCTCCCTGTACTTCTTGTCCTTGTCGTCCTTTTGCTGCAATGGCTAGTCGGGCAGCCTCCGTGCCCAGCGCTCCAGCGTCGGCCGCGCCCTGCGCAACGGCGCAGGCAGCCGGTCCAGCAGGCCGATCAGGGTGTCCGCGTCGCTGCGCTTCCACGCCCGCAGCACGGCCGTGCCGCCGATGTAGACCACGATGTAGATGGCGCCGGCGATCGCGCTCGACACCATTCCCGGGCGCCATGCAACGATCGCCGCAGCCAGTGCGAAGGCGAGCACTGCGCTGGCGCACAGGCGCCCGATCTCGCGCCAGGGCAGGCGCAGGTGCATCAGGCGGACGATGCCGACCAGCGTGATCACGAAGACCGACACACGCGACAGCGCATGCGCGGCCACCGCGCCGAACAGGCCCCAGGTCGGCACCAGCGCGACGGCGGCCAGCGTGCCGAGCACGATGGAAAGGAACGAGAATCCCGCACGCAGGCGCTGGTTGTCGGTGGTCGAAAGCAGGGCGCCGAAGGCGCCGTCGGACAGGGTCAGGCCGCCGACCACCATCATCACCTGCAGCACCGGAACGACCGCGGCGTAGCGCGGGCCGTACATCAGCTGCGTCGCCAGCTCCGCCCACAGCACGCCGGCCCCGGCCAGCAGCAGCCCGAGGAACAGGAAGTAGCGCACCGAGTGCGACAGGATCGCGTTGACGCTTTCGTGCCCGTCGGCGCCGAATGCATGCGCCATCGACGGCATCAGTACCGAGGTCAGGCCCGACGACAGCAGGTCCACGCCACCGCGCGTCAGCGCCGCCGCGATCGCGAAATAGCCGACTTCGGCCGGCCCGACGAACTGGTTCAGCATCCAGGTCTCGACCGACTTGTTGCTGAAGGCCGCCGCGATCGTCAGCACCACCGTCCATACCAGGTGATGGCGCATGCGCGCCAGAAGATCCGGCGCGATCGCGCCGTGTCCGGCGTGGATGCCGGCCCGATGCAGCATCCATGCGGCCGACAGCGCATAGGTGATGCTGGTCAGCGCGAACAGCACCAGATAGGCCTGCAGGCCCGCGTGCAGCACGATCAGCACGACCACCGCAATGGCATTGAGCACGCTGACGACGACCGAGGTGCTGGCCTCGACATCGAAGCGGCCATGGCCTTTCGCGACCGAGATGCTGAACAGGTACATCGCCTTGGCGAACGAGGCTCCGACCACCGCGACCGCCGACAGCGCCAGGTCGGAATGGCTCCAGCCGGCGGGTGTGAAGAACGGCATCGACACGAGGTAGATCCCGAGCACCAGTCCGAGGCACGCCAGCTGCCGGCGCTTGAGCCAGCCGTGCACGTCTTCGGCCACGCGCGGCTCGCCGCGGCCGATGCTTTCCGATACGAAGCGGATCGCCGACGTGGTGAGGCCGTTGTTGCCGACCATGATCAGCAGGCCGACCAGCCAGACCAGGTAGGAGTAGCGACCGAAATCTTCCGGGCCGACATGGCGCGCGATCAGTGCGCTGACGATCAGGCCGGTGGCGTAGACGACGTAGGTCGAACCGGTCATCTGCAGGGCGGCGCGCAAGGTGGCGCGGCGGCCGAAGGCAGCGGCGGGGGCGTCGTTCATGGCTGCCTCCCGTCGATGCCGGTCGCACTGGCCGCGGCCACGCGGTGCGTTACCATCGCCGCGGCTTCGCAAGGATGAGCGACATGAGCGATTCCATCGCCCCACCCGCCGTGCTGCATGTGGTCGATACGTTGGAAATCGGCGGGCTCGAGCGCGTCGTCACGGATCTGGCGATCGCGCAGCGGACATCCGGCCAGCGTGTCGCGGTGTTCAGCATCCAGGCCTGCGACGGCTTTCGCGCCGAACTGGAGGCGGCAGGCGTTCCGGTCGTCGTCGGTGCGAAGCGCGGCACGCTCGACCGCCGCGTGCTGCGGGCCCTGCGCGCGACCCTGCGCGATCACCGCATCGAGGTCGTCCACACGCACAACTTCGTGCCGAACTATTACGCCGCGCTGGCCCTGCTTGCGCTGCGGCCCGCGCCGGCGCTGGTCAACACCGTGCACAACATGGGCACGCGCCTGGCCAATCGGCGCCTGCGCTGGCTCTATCGCGCGTCGCTGTGGCGCACGCGCCGCGTGGCAATGGTCGGAACGCAGGTGCGCGATCGCTTCGTCGGTCTCGGTTACGCCGACGAGGCGCAGGCGGTGACGGTG
>JASLGB010000276.1 GCA_030150315.1 Dokdonella sp.
CCTCGGCTTCGTGGTCGAGACCGAACGCCAGGTCGAGGCGCATCTCGGCGAGCATCTGGAAACGCTGCCGCCCGGGGACGAGCGCAGCCGCGCGATCGTGCAGCGCATGAAGGAAGACGAGGCGCGCCATGCGGACAACGCGCTTGCCGCCGGCGCGCGCATCCTGCCGCAACCGATTCCGTCGCTGATGCGGTTCGCGTCGAAGATCATGAAGACCGTCGCCTACCGCGTGTGATCCACACGCGGGGCCACGACGGCGGATGATGCCGCGGGAATGCCGCACAGGCGGCTGCGGCGCTGCCGGCACGCAAGGAGGAGTCCTGCGACGCCTCCTTGCCGGCGGCGGGATCACATCAGGTTGCGACCGTGGAACAGTTCCTCGATCTCGCGGCGCAGCAGCTGCTCGATGCGCTGGCGGTCCTTGAACGAGAGATCGTCGGCACTCGCCTCGAACAGGTAGGTGTCGAGGTCGAAGTCCTTCACGTGCATCTTCGTGTGGAAGATGTTTTCCTGATAGACGTTCACGTCGAACATCTCGTACTTCTGGCGGATGTGCTTGGCCAGATAGTCCTGGATCGAGTTGATCTTGTGGGCGATGTAGTGCTTGCGGCCCTTCACGTCACGCGTGAAGCCGCGCACGCGGTAGTCCATCGTGACGATGTCCGACTCGAAGCTGTCGATCAGGTAGTTCAGCGCGCGCAGCGGCGAGATCACGCCGCAGGTCGCCACGTCGATGTCCGCGCGGAAGGTCGCGATGCCGTTGTGCGGATGCGTTTCCGGATAGGTGTGGACGGTGATGTGGCTCTTGTCCAGATGCGCGACGACGGCATCGGACACCACGTCCTTGCCGAGCTTCTCGACCACCGGCTGCTCGGAGATCAGGATCGTCACCGACGCACCCTGCGGATCGTAGTCCTGGCGGGCGATGTTGAGGATGTTCGCGCCGATGATCTCCGCAACGTCCGTGAGGATCTGCGTCAGGCGATCGGCATCGTACTGTTCGTCGATGTACTCGATGTAGCGTTTGCGCTGATTTTCCGACACGGCATAGCAGATGTCGTAGATATTGAAACTCAGCGACTTGGTCAGGTTGTTGAAACCCTGCAACTGCAGGCGAGGAATCGGCTTGACCACGATGGATTACCTGAAGAACGGGCGGTGATGCTCGGAGGGCGCGGATTATGGGCCATGCCGCCACGCGATGAAACCGATGGCTTCAACGCCGGCGAAACGCGCGTTTCGGTCGCCAATTCGTGCACGCGGCCACAACACCGGCGCAACGCCTGCCGCAAGGGATGGGAAGCTCCGTCGAATATGCATAAGATGGCCGTTCGTCCAACGGGCCGGGCTCGCAAACGACGGGACTCTCCCGCGTTCCGGCCTGACGCGGGCATCCGCGACGGGACACGCAGAGGGAACCCACGTGGAATCACAAGGCAAAATCGCCGATTTTCGTTACACGCTGCAGCGCGAGGTCAATCGCGTGCAAGCACCGTCGATGCTGACCCCCGACCGCCACGCGATCGAACGCTTTCTCGCCGCCTGCCATCGCCGCCGATACGCAAGCAAGACGGCGATCATCCGCCCGGGCGACTCGGCCAACATCCTCTACTACGTCATCGACGGCTCGTTGACGGTCTCGTCCGAGGACGAGGAAGGCCGCGAACTGATCCTTGCCTACCTCAACCGCGGCGAGTTCATCGGCGAGATGGGCCTGTTCGTCGAAACCCCGCGCCGTGAAGTCATGGTGCGCACGCGCACGCCGTGCGAGCTGGCGGAAATCAGCTACGAACGCATGTTCAACCTGTTCGAAGGCCCGCTGCGCGAGGAATGCCCGAAGATCCTGTTCGCGATCGGCTCACAGCTGACCAATCGTCTGCTGCACACCTCGCGCAAGGTCAGCCGCCTGGCCTTCATGGATGTCACCGGCCGCGTCGCCAAGACCCTGATCGACCTCACCGACGAGCCGGACGCGATGACGCATCCGAGCGGCAAGCAGATCCGCATCTCGCGTCAGGAAATCAGCCGCATCGTCGGCTGCTCGCGTGAAATGGTCGGCCGCGTGCTCAAGCAGCTCGAGGAGCAAGGCATGATCACGGTCTCGGGCAAGACCATCGTCGTTCTCGGCAGCGACTGAACCACCCGCGGGCCTCGCCGGTGCGCGAGGCCCGTTTGCCCTGTCAGGCCGGACTGAACAGGCGCACCAGCTCGGCGCCCGGATCCGGCGCACGCATGAAGGCCTCTCCGACGAGAAACACGTCGATGCCGGCGTCCTGCATCTTTCGCACGTCCGCGCGCGTGTGGATACCGCTTTCGGTGACCAGCAGGCGCCCCGCATCGACGCGGTCGCGCAAGCTCAGCGTGGTGTCGAGCGAGGTCTCGAACGTCCGCAGGTTGCGGTTGTTGACGCCGATCAGCGGCGCCGGCACGCCGAGCGCGCGCTCCAGCTCGATCTCGTCGTGCACCTCGACCAGCACGTCGAGGTCAAGCTCCGCCGCAAGCTGCGACAGCGACAGCAGCTCCGGATCATCCAGCGCCGAAACGATCAGCAGGATGCAGTCGGCACCGATCGCGCGGGCCTCGTAGACCTGGTACGGATCGATCGTGAAATCCTTGCGCAGGATCGGCAGGTCACAGGCGGCGCGCGCCTGTTCGAGGAAGGCCTCGCCGCCCTGGAAGAAGTCCTTGTCGGTCAGCACCGACAGGCAGGCCGCGCCGGCGTCGGCGTAGCTGCGCGCGATCATCGCGGCGTCGAAATCCTCGCGGATCACGCCCTTCGACGGACTGGCCTTCTTGATCTCCGCGATCACCGCCGGCTCGCCGTCGTCGATCTTCGCCTCCAGCGCGGCAACGAAGCCGCGCGTCGGCGGCAGGTCCGCAACGCGGGCTGCCAGTTCCGCCAGCGGCACGCGCGCGCTGCGCTCGGCCACTTCTTCCGCCTTGCGTGCAAGTATGCGTTTGAGGATGTCACTCATGCCGGCTGTCCTCCGTCCGCGCCCGCCAGGCGCTGCGTGATGGCGACGAATTCTTCCATCTTTTTCATTGCCGCGCCGCTGGCAACCGTTTCGCGCGCAAGCTCGATGCCGTCGGCGATCGAGGCGGCCAGATCCGAGGCGTACAGCGCCGCGCCCGCGTTCAGCAGCACGATGTCGCGCGCCACGCCATCGCGGTTGCCGAGCGCATCCAGCAGCATGGCCTTCGATTCGGCCGCATCGGCCACGCGCAGGTTGCGGCTGGAGGCCATGGTGAAACCGAAATCCTCCGGCTCGATCACGTACTCGCGCACCTCGCCATCGCGCAGCTCGCCGACCAGCGTGGCCGCGCCCAGCGAAATCTCGTCCATGCCGTCGCGCCCCCATACCACCAGCGCGTGACGCGCGCCGAGCCGCTCCAGCGCGCGCACCTGGATGCCGACCAGGTCGGGATGGAAAACGCCCATCAGCACGTTCGGCGCATTCGCCGGATTGGTCAGCGGCCCGAGGATGTTGAACATCGTGCGCACGCCCATCTCGCGCCGGACTGCCGCAACCACCTTCATTGCCGGATGGTGGTTGGGCGCGAACATGAAACCGATGCCGACTTCGTCGAGGCAGCGCGCGACGTCGTCGGGCGCCAGCGCGATCGCCGCACCGAGTGCTTCCAGGACATCGGCGCTGCCGGACTTCGACGACACGCTGCGGTTGCCGTGCTTGGCCACCTTGGCCCCGGCCGCGGCAACGACGAAGGTCGATGCAGTGGAGATGTTGAAGCTGTTGGCACCGTCGCCACCGGTGCCGACGATGTCGACCAGATGCCTGCCACGTGCCTCCTCGCCGGCTGGCGGCCACGGCACCTGACGCGCCAGTTCGCGCATGACCAGCGCGGCACCGGCGATCTCGCCGATGGTTTCCTTCTTCACGCGCAGGCCGGTCAGGATCGCCGCGACCAGCGTCGGCGAGACGTCGCCGCGCATGATCTGGCGCATCAGGTCGACCATTTCGTCGTGGAAGATTTCGCGGTGCTCGATGGTGCGCTGAAGCGCTTCCTGCGGCGTGATCGGCATGGTGTGTGGTTTCCTTGGCGGGCGCGTTACGCGGCCAGGCGCCGGGCAGCGCCGAGAAAATTGCGCAGCATGTCGTGTCCATGCCGCGTCAGGATGGATTCGGGATGGAACTGCACGCCCTCGATCGGCAGGCTGCGATGGCGCAATCCCATGACCTCGTCGATCGAGCCGTCGGCCTTTTCCGCCCACGCGGTCACTTCCAGGCACTCGGGGATCGAATCCTTGCGCACCACCAGCGAGTGGTAGCGCGTCGCCTCGAACGGGCTCGGCAGGCCGGCGAACACGCCGCGGCCGTGATGATGGATCGGCGAAGTCTTGCCGTGCATGATCTCGCGCGCGCGCACCACCTCGCCGCCAAACACCTGGCCGATCGACTGGTGGCCGAGGCAGACGCCGAGAATCGGCGTCGTCGCGCCGAGTTGCTCGATGACCTGAAGCGAAATGCCGGCCTCGTCCGGCGTGCCCGGGCCCGGCGAGATCACGATGCCGTCCGCCTGCGCTGCGCGCACTTCGTCCAGAGTCATCGCATCGTTGCGCACGACGCGCACTTCCTCGCCCAGTTCCCCGAAATACTGCACGAGGTTCCAGGTGAACGAGTCGTAGTTGTCGATCATCAACAGCATGCGGTTACCGGTCGGCTGCGGCGGATTGCCGGAAGGAAGCGGGGATTCGGCGCGCTTTTTCCGCGTTCGCCGTCGAGGCGCGAAGCCTAAGGATGTGCAGGCCGGC
Source organism: Dokdonella sp. (assembly GCA_030150315.1). Lineage (GTDB taxonomy): Bacteria > Pseudomonadota > Gammaproteobacteria > Xanthomonadales > Rhodanobacteraceae > Dokdonella_A. The sequence goes on from JASLGB010000276.1 coordinate 4,772, forward strand.
GGGCAAGCGCGACAATGCGCACCCGGGACGTGCATCGCACCGCACATGGAAGCGCGCGCGGCCGCGCCTGTCCAATACCCGAATGCCATGACCACCGACGCAGGGCGGCCCTCGCCCCGGCACCGGCGTGGCGCCCACGGACCACATCCGTATGATGTGGCCTTCGACGAATGGTGCCTGCCCGTCCACGCATCGCCCCAAGCGAGTACCGGATGTCCCCGAGCAACCATCGCCCGCCCACGCAACGCCGCTTCACGCTCCGCATGGGCGGGCTGGTGGCGATGCTTTGCGTCGTGCTGGCGACGTTTGCCGTCCTCGTCATCCGCACCATCGGCAACCTGCTCGATGCCCACACCGAGCTGACCCACACCTGGCAGGTGAAGGAACAGATCGTCGCGACGGTGGCCGCGCTGCGCAACACCGAGGCGGCGCAGCGCGCCTACGCGATTGCCGGCGACCCGGAGCAGCTCGCCAATGCCTATGCCGCCCTGCCGCGCATCCTCGAGGAAGGCGCGCGCCTGCGCGTCCTCATCGCCAACAATCCGGCCCAGAGCGACACCGCGCGCGAACTGGAAGAAACACTGACCGTGCGACATGAGCTGATCTCGCGCTCGCTCGCAATCGGCCAGACCTCCAGCGCCACCATGCTGCCACCGGCGCAGCTGGCCATTGCCAAGCAGCAGGACATGCGCGTCAACGCGCTCGCCGCGCGCATGGTGGAACTGGAAGACCGGCTGCTGCAGCAGCGCGAAGCCTCCAGTCGCGCGGTCGCCGCGCGCACGCGCGTGCTGACCGTTTCGGCGATGCTGGTCTGCGTCGCCCTGCTCGCCCTGGCTGCCTTCCTGCTGCGGCGCGAACACCGCCGCCGCGCCGACAGCGAGCAGCGCATGGCCGCCTCGCACGCCGAGCTGGCGACGAGTCTGGACGAATCGCGCCGCCTGGCCGACACCCTGCATCGCCTTTCCGAACTCGGCCACCTGCTGCAGGGTTGCCGCACGCTCGACGAAGCCGCCGCCGGCCTGCGCGTGACGATGGCCACGCTGTTTCCGGCCACCTCGGGC
>JASLGB010000314.1 GCA_030150315.1 Dokdonella sp.
CCGGCTGGGCGCACGTTCGCCTGCGGTCTTTCGGCGCCGACGACGACCTCGTCGCCCTCGACGCGCACGTTCTCCTTGATCACGACCGTGTCCGCGCCCGCCGGCAGCGGCGCGCCCGTGGTGATGCGCACGCACTCGCCGGCAGCGCATGCCGGTGCCGATGCGGCGCCGGCAAGAACCTGCCCGACCAGACGGAAACGGCGCTCGCCGGTGGCTGGCAGTTCGCTGCCGCGCAGGGCGAATCCATCCATCGCCGAGTTCGCGAACGGCGGCTGGTCGTGCGCGGCGATCACGTCCGCAACCAGCACGCGACCCAGCGCGGTTTCGAGCGCAACGGTTTCTGCCGGCATGCGGCGGCTGGCGCACAGGCGCAGGACGCGCGCGATCGCATCGTCGACGGCGAGATGGGTTGCGATGTCAGCAGGAAGGCTTGGCAGCATGCGCGGCAAAATCCTCGGCCGTGTTGAGGTTGTGAAACTGCGTGTGCCGATCGGCGAAATCAAGCTCGCCCGCGCCGATCGCGGTCTGCCACGCCCAAGGCCCCTGCCCTGTCTCCGCCGCGTTCGCGGCACGTTCGGCCAGATCACGACGGTACAGCGCGAACAACGGCTGACGGCGCTCGCCATCGTGCGCGACGACGGCGTTGCAGGTGTTTTCGGCAGCGAACGAAAGCAGCCTGGCCGCCAGATCGAGCGGCGGCTGCGGACAATCGACCGGCAGCGTCAGCAGCCACGACGTCGGACAAGCCGCCAGCGCGGCGGCAATGCCGGCGAGCGGCCCGCGATGGCCGGGCAACCGATCCGGGATCGTGTGCGCGAGGGCGGCGTAATCGCCGAGGTGGCGATTGGCGACGATGAGCAGCGATGCCGGCTGCATCGCCTTCGCAGCGCGAAGACTCCACGCGACCAGCGCCTCGCCGTGCAGCGGCTCCAGCCCCTTGTCGCGGCCGCCAAGGCGTGTCGCCGCGCCGCCGGCGAGGATGGCAATGGTCAGGTCCGCAAGACGCGGAGCGTGAAGGGCATTCATCGATGCACTCCTCGGCGGGTCGAGTTCCGGCGGCGCGCGATGGTTCTTCGTCTTGCGCCGGGGACTTCGGGCGCGCAGCGGTGATGCCACCGGAACGCTCGGTGAAGAGGCCCGAAATCCGTTCGCGCCCTTCCTGCAGCGGGCCCTTCCTGCAGCGAAGCGAGGTTCGCATGCGCTGCTGCGCGTCCGACCCGGGTCGAACGCGGCGGCACGCCGAACGCTACTGTGCCACACGCGCCCGCGGAAACCTCCGCGAAACGACGTGACTTCGGCCCTTTCCTCAGTCCTTGCCGCGCTTGGCGTTGCGGATCATGCGCGTACGCCGGCGCTGCTGACCTTCGGTCAGCTCATTGCGCTTGCCGGCGAACGGATTGTCGCCGTCGCGGAAGAGGATGTTCACCGGCGTTCCTTCCAGGCGATAACGCTTGCGGAAGAAGTTCTCGAGGTAGCGCTTGTAGCTTTCCGCGATGTGCTTGGTGCGCGCGCCGTGGATGACGATGGTCGGCGGATTGGTGCCGCCCGGATGCGCGAACTTGAGCTTGGGCGTGTGACCGCGGACGAGCGGCGGCTGGAATGCCTGATAGGCCTGCTCGACCGCGCGCGTCAGTTCGGACGAACTGAACTTGTGGTTGGACGAAGCGTAGGCGCGATTGACCGCCTTCATCAGCTCCGAGATGCCGCTGCCATGCAGGGCGGAGATGAACACCTGGCGTGCCCACGCGGCGAAATCCAGCTTGCGCGACAGCGAGGCGATGCACTGCTCGCGCTGATACTTGTCCATGTCGTCCCACTTGTTGACGGCGATGACCAGCGCCCGCCCGGTTTCGAGCACATGCCCGAGCAGGGTGGCGTCCTGGTCGGACACGCCTTCGCGCGCATCGAGCATCAGCACGGTCACATGCGCAGCCTCGACCGACTGCAGCGACTTGATCACGCTGAATTTCTCCAGCGCATCCTCGATGCGTGCACGCCGGCGCACGCCGGCCGTGTCGATCAGCGTATAGCGCTTGCCGTCGCGTTCGAGCGGCACGCGGATCGAGTCGCGCGTCGTGCCGGGCACGTCGGACGCGATCACGCGCTCTTCGCCAAGCAGGCGGTTCACCAGCGTCGACTTGCCGGCATTCGGGCGACCGATGATCGCCACGCGGATGCCGTCGTCGGGGTCTTCGGCGAGTGGATCGACTTCCGGCTTCGGCAACTGCACGGCGATCGATTCCAGCAACGGCGCCACGCCGCGGCCATGCGCTGCGGAAACGCCGAACACCGAAGCCAGGCCCAACGACGCGAATTCGGCCAGCGCCGTGTTCTCGTCGAGGCCATCGACCTTGTTCACCACCAGCAGGGTCGGCTTGCCGGAGCGACGCAGGCGATTGAGGATGGAGCGGTCGGTGGGCAACAAGCCGTCGCGTGCGTCGACGACGAGGACGGCCACATCGGCCTCCTCCATTGCCAGCTCGGCCTGGCGCGCGGTATGCGCATCCAGCCCGGCCGCGTCGTCGATGAAGCCACCGGTATCAACCAGCGCAAACGGCTGGTCTTCGATGAGCCGGCAGACGCCGTAGTGGCGATCGCGCGTGACCCCGGGCATGTCGTGCACCAGCGCATCGCGCGTGCGCGTAAGCACGTTGAACAGGGTCGACTTGCCGACGTTGGGGCGCCCGACGAGGGCAACTACCGGAAGCATCGTGGGCTCCAAAACGAGCCGGGCGGCTCCGTTGATTGCAAAGTTTCAGGAACAAACCCTTCGCCCGAATGCGCGCCGGACCGGCGATTTTGCATTCGGGCGAAGAACCCTGGGACGCAGGCGTCAGCGCGCGCGATAGGCGCCGATACGACCCTTCACGTCTTCGACATAGACGGTGCCGTCGACGACCAGCGGAGCGGCCTCGATCGGCTGCTTGCCCAGTCGCTGACGTGCGGCGAACTTGCCGTCGTCGAGGTTGAGCCAGTGCACATAGCCTTCCAGATCGCCCACCACCACATGGTTGCCGACGATGGCCGGCGCGCTCAGCCAGCGATGCTTGAGTGCATCCTGCTTCCACAGGTTGACGCCGGTTTCGCGATCGAACGCCCAGACGTTGCCGTCGGAATCCGCCGCCACCAGGGTCGAGCCGCCAATGGCGACACCGGCATAGCTGGAAAGGTCGCGCTGCCACAGCGGACGGGCCGAATCGAAGGCCAGTGCGCTCAACTGACCGCGATAGCCGACGGCATACAGCACGCTGCCGTCGCTGACGAGGTTGCCGTCGGCGTCGGCCAGGCGCTCGACCTCGGTGCGGCCTTCGCCGGTGGAGAGCGTCTGCGTCCACAGTTCCGCGCCATCGGCCAGACGCACGGCGACCACCTTGCCGTTGTCGAAACCGTTGTAGACGATGCCATTGGCCACCAGCGGCGCGGATGCGCCACGCAGGCTCAGCGGCGGTACCGGCTGCTGGAAGATCCACTTCGTGTTGCCGTCGCTGGCGTTGACTGCCGTCAGGCGGCCGTCATTGGTGCGGACAACGACGACGTCGTCGGCAATTGCCGGGGATGCGATGACCTCGGAGGTCATGCGCACATTCCAGCGCTCGTTGCCGTTTTGCGCGTCTATCGCCACGAGCTGTCCATCGAGGCCGCCGACGACCAGCAATTCGCCGGAAACCGAAGGACCACCGCTCCAGCGGATGGAATGTTCGCCGCGGCGCCAGAAGGCCCAGCCGCCACCTCCGGCGGACTTGCCCATGCGCTTGGACCAGATCGTGCGGCCGCTGGCCGCGTCGATCGCCTCGATCGTGCCGTCCACGCCGGCGGCGTACAGGCGCCCGTCCGCCGAGATCGGCGCCAGTCGCGTGCCGCTGGTGCCGGAACCCTTGCCGGCGCGGTCGCTCCACGCGCGATCCACCTGCGCGGTCGCCGCGAACTCCGTCAGCGGAGTCGGCGGCTCCACGTTGTCTTTCTTCCCCAGTCCCTTGAACCAGTTGCAGCCGCCGAGCGAAACGGCAAGCAGCGCAACCAGAACGGGGCCGAGGGCAAACTGGCGACGCATCATGAGCCTGCCTTGTCGGTGGCAGCGGCAGCAGCGCCACCACCGATGTCATCGAGCTTCATCTGCACGAAGCTGCGGTTCGGCGCCTGAGGATCGAGATCCGTCAGGGCAGCCTGATAGGCCTTGCGCGCTTCCTCGGCGCGGCCAAGCTTGACCAGCGCGTCGCCGCGGATTTCACCGCCAATGCCGACGAACTCGTCCTTCTTGACGCCGTCGAGCAGCGCCAGCGCGCCATTCGCATCGCCCTGCGCCAGCTTGACCTGGGCCAGGCGCAGCGAAGCGAGCGACTTCAGCGCGCTGTCCTTGGCGTTCTCGCGTGCGTAATCCAGCGATGCGGTGGCCGCGGCCAGATCGTTCTTGGCCGTTGCGATTTCCGCCTGGCTCATCGCCGCGAAGACGGCATAGGCGCTGCTCGGGAAATCCTTGCGCAAGGTCTCGGCGATGCGAGCGACGTCCTCGTCAC